>JACSRL010000332.1 GCA_014879765.1 Anaerolinea sp.
GCGCGTCGCATGAGGGCAGCCTAATCCAGCGTACACCTGCACATGCGTGCGGCGCAAGTGTCGAGACCGAAGCGGGTCTACCACGCGACCCGCTCCGGTCTCGGTACGGGCCAGGCGGCGGCTCTCGGCGCCCAGGAGGCGGTTGCGGTCAAGTACCTTGCGCCAGACGCGACGGCGCCCCAGCGAACAAAACCGCTGGGGCGCCGTTGTGCTTTCCCTTGGTGCAAGCTACGCCGGCAGCGGCGCGGCCTGCTGGCGGCCGTTGCCGCCGGGCGCCGGCGGCGCGGAGGCGCTCAGGGCGTCGATCTCGGCCTGGCGGCGGAACTGGCTCATGTAGAGCTCGTAGTAGAAGCCCTTCCGCGCCAGCAGCTCCTCGTGCCGGCCGCGCTCGACGATCTGGCCCTGGTTCAACACCAGCACCTCGTCGGCGTTGCGGATGGTGCTCAGCCGGTGGGCGATGACGAAGCTGGTGCGCCCCTGGAGCAGCCCGTTCAGCGCCTTCTGGATCAGCCGCTCGGTGCGGGTGTCCACGCTGGAGGTGGCCTCGTCCAGGATCAGGATGGCCGGGTTGGCCAGCGCCGCGCGGGCGATGCTGATCAACTGGCGCTGGCCCTGGCTCAGCCCGCCGCCGCGCTCGCCCAGCACGGTCTGATAGCCGTCGGGCAGGCGATCGACAAAGGTGTCCACACTGGCCAGCTTAGCCGCGGCCAGCACCTCTTCGTCGCTGGCGTCAGGCCGGCCAAAGCGGATGTTCTCCATCACCGTGGTGCTGAAGAGGAAGGAGTCCTGCAAGACGATGCCGATCTGGCTGCGCAGCGATTCGGCGGTCACATCGCGCACGTCGATGCCATCGATCAGCAGCGCGCCGCTGGACACATCCCAAAAGCGCGGGAGCAGGTTGATGATGGTGGTCTTGCCCGCGCCGGTGGGGCCGACGATGGCGATGGTCTTGCCCGGCTCGGCCGTGAAGCTGATGCCGTTCAGCACCGACACATCCTTCTTGTACTCGGCGCGCACGTCACGGAACTCCACCTTGCCCACGATGGGAGGCATGGCGCTTGCGTTGGGCGCTTCCTGCACGGTGGGGATCTCGTCCATCAGGCCGAAGATGCGCTCCATGCCGGCGATCGCGTTCTGGATGTTGGTCCAGAGGATGGCGATCTGCTGGATCGGCTGGTTGAAGCGTTGCACGTAGGTGATGAAGGTGATCACCAGGCCCACGGAGATGGTGGCGCCGAAGAGGGTCTGGTTGCGCAGCAGCGCCAGGCCGCCCACCGCGGCCACCACCGCCAGCGCCGCGTAGCCCAGCGCCTCCAGCGCCGGCGCCAGCGCGCTGGTGTAGCTGACCGCCTTGATGTTGGCGTCGCGGTTGGCCGCGTTGGTGACCATGAACTGCTGGATATTCTCATCCTCGCGGCCGAAGGCCTGCACCTCGCGCACCGCCGCGATTCCTTCCTGGAGCTCGGCGTTGACGTTGCCCAGGTCCTGGCGCGCCTTGCGGAAGGCCTTGCGCGCCTGGCCCGAGAGCCAGAAGGTCACCAGCAGCATGGCTGGCACCGCCACCAGGCTGATCAGGGCATAGGGCACGCTCAGCGTCAACATCTTATAGCTGATCCACACCAGCAGCAGCACGCCGCCCAACACCTGCAAGAGCGCGAAGTTGATGGCCTGTGAGATGGTCTCGGTGTCGTTGGTAATGCGGCTCATCAGGTCGCCCGCCTCGTGCTCCACGTAGTAGCCCATGGAGAGCTGGTGCATGTGGGCAAAGAGCTTCTCGCGCAGGTTGCGCAGCACGTGCTGGCCCGCCCAGGTCATCAGAAAGAACTGCACGCCCGATGACAGCGAGATGAACACGTAGAGGGCCAGAATGGTCAGGGTCATCCGGCCCAGGCCGGCCAGCCGCTGGTCCACGGTCAGGTGGGTCGGATCGCTCTCCAGGGTGCAGGATTGCTGGCTGCCAGGCTGCATATCGCCCAGGAAGGAGGAGAGCGCCGAGCCGGCCGGGTCGCCGGTGGTCGCGGGGGAGACGGTCACCAGATAGCAGTCTACCGTCGAGCCCAGCAGCTCGGGGATGGTGACCTGCGCCCAGGTTGAGCTGATCAACAAAACGGCGATGATCAGCAACGTCCACCAGTAAGGCTTGAAGAAGCCGCCCAAGCGGCCCAGAGTTTGACGCGTGTTCTGCGGTTTCAGGGTATCCTGGCCCATCAAACGGGCCATGGCAGCGGGTCCACCGTGCATCAGGCCACCTCCTCCTCGAGATCCACGTCGCTGACCAACTGCGAGGTGTAGATTTCGGCGTAGATTTCACTGCTCTCCATCAGCTCCGCGTGCCGGCCGCGGGCCACCACGCGGCCCTTGTCCAGCACCAGGATCTGGTCGGCGTGCATCACTGTGCTGATGCGCTGGGCGATGACGAAGCTGGTGCGTCCCTTCATCAGACGATCCAGCGCCTGCTGGATGTGATACTCGGTCTCCAGGTCCACCGCGCTGGTGGAATCGTCCAGGATCAGGATGTGCGGGTCCAGCAGCAGGGCGCGGGCGATGGCGATGCGCTGCTTCTGGCCGCCGCTGAGGGTGGCGCCGCGCTCCCCCACCGGCGTGTCGTAGCCCTGCGGGAAGGAAAGGATAAAATCATGGGCCGCGGCGGCCTGCGCGGCCGTCTCGATCTCCGCCTGGGTCGCTTCAGGTCGGCCAAAGGCGATGTTGTCCCGGATCGTGCCGGTGAAGAGGGTAGTCTCTTGCAGCACGATGCCGATGGCCGCGCGCAGCGATTCTAGCGTCACCTCGCGCAGATCCTGCCCATCCACCAGCACCCGCCCCTCAGTGGGATCGTAGAAGCGCGGGATCAGATTGATGATGGTGGTCTTGCCCGAGCCGGTGGCGCCAAGCAGCGCCACGGTCTGGCCCGGCTCAGCCGCGAAGCTGACCTCAGACAACACCGGATCGCCGCCGGCGTAGTAGCGGAAGGTGACCTTCTCGAAAGCCACGTGGCCCTGCACGTCCGACAGCGCGCTCGCGTCCGGCTTGTCCACCACGTCGCTGGTGGTGTCGAGGATCTCGAAGATGCGGTTGGCCGACGCTGAGGCCTGCGACATCTGCGAGATGATCATGCCAAGCTGCGCCAGCGGGACGAAGATGAAAATCAGATAGAGGCTGAACTCCTGATACTGGCCCAGAGTCAGCGTGTTGTTGATGATCTGGCGGCCGCCGAAGTAGAGCACCAGCGCCTGGCCCACGTTGGCGATCAGGAAGACCACCGGAAAGAGGAAGGCCAGCACGCGGGAGACGGTGATCTGCTGCTTCATCAGCCCATCCGCGGCCGCGCCGAACTTCTGCTGTTCGCTCTTCTCGCGGGTGAAGGCTTTGACCACCTTGATGCCGGCCAGATTCTCCTGCAAGACCGTGTTCAGCGCCGACAGCCGCTGCTGCACCTTGGAGAAGAGGGGCTGGCTGACGCGGGCGAAGATCATGAAGATGATCAGCGCCAGCGGCAAAATGGGCAGCACCACCAGCGTCAGCCGCGCGTTGGTGGTGACCAGGATGATCAGCGTGCCGACCAGCAGCACCAGCGCGCCCACCGCCTGCAAGAGGCCCTGGCCGATGAAGAGCCGCACCTTCTCCACATCGTCGGTGGCGCGGATCATCAACTGGCCGGTCTGGTTGCGGTCGTGATAGGAGAATGAAAGGCGGGAGATCTTGGCGTACAGGTCGTTGCGCATGTCAAAGGCGATGCCCTGCGAATTGCGCTCAGCCCAGTAGGTCTGCAAGAAAGAAAAGATGCCGCGCACCGCGGCAAAGACGACGATGGCGACGGCGGCCGTGATCAGAATCTGCTCGGCGCCGGTGTAGAGGGTCTGCAGCTCTTCCGGCGTATAGCCCAACTGCTGGTAGAGCAGCGGGAGGAACTGCTCGGGGATCGCGCCCAGCTTCGGAACCACGTTCTGGGCGATGACGCCGCCGGTGATGGCGTCGATGATCCGCCCCAGTAGCTTGGGCACCGCCAACTGCGAAAGCACGGCGATGATCAGGAAGATGTAGGGCAGCAGCGCCTGGGCTCGATAGCGCGCCAGATAGCGGATAGCGCGCCCCAGAGCGCCGCGATTCGCTTTGCCGCGCCCGCGCGCGGAGTTTTGTGTCTGTGCTTGCAAAGTCAATGCTCCTTTTCTGAGCTGGCAAAAGATCGCCCAGGCGCGTGCGCCTGGCTGGCCGGATCAAGCTGCTGCGCCGCACGGGTCAACGCCTCCATCGCCGCCGCGATGGCTGCCTGTTCCTCCGCGGAGAGAATCGCAGTCAGCTCGCCCATCCAGTGGACACGCGCCTCGATACCGTCACGGATCAACTGCTGGCCGGCCGGGGAAAGGGCCACCTGCTTGGCGCGGCGGTCGTTGGGATCCTCGTTGCGCTCCAGCCAGCCCTGCTGCACCAGCCGCTCGACCGTCTGGCTGGCCGCGGCGTTGCTCACAGTCAGATGGCTGGCGATGTCACTGACGCCACATTGGCCCTGGTAGTAGAGCCGGAAGAGCAGCGAGACCTGGGACATGGAGAGGCCATGATCGCGCATGAACGCGACAAAATCGCGCATCGAGCGTCCCATAGACAGCTCCGTCCAACGTCGCAGCACCTCGTCGAATGATGCAATGGTTGTCATAGTTAATCATCCTAAGAAGTTAATACGACTGAATTATTAAGTCTTCTTAGAATTTTGTCAAGTAAGCCATATTCCCATTCTCAGGTAAGGACTGACAGTGCTGGCCAGCGCCGCCAATCACGTCACGCGTCGAATGATGCCCCTGGCGAGACCAGCACTGTCAGTCCTCACGCGGACATTGCGCAGATTGGCAGACAATGATACACTATGGCTCATTATCCGCTCCCACTTTCCCTCGCAAACCAGGAAGGTTTCACCATGGCGACACCTACAGACCACAAACGTGTCAACGATATCCTGCTCGGCCCCCTCGAGCGCCCCGCTTTGCAGTGGCTGGCCGCGCACGCGCCGGCCTGGATGACTCCCGACAAACTGACAGCCATCGGCACGGCCGGCGCGTTTTTGATCTTCTTCAGCTATCTGGCCACCCGCTGGCACCCCGGCTTCCTCTGGCTGGCCAGCCTGGGCTTCCTGATCAACTGGTACGGCGACAGCCTGGACGGCACCCTGGCCCGCTATCGCAAGATCCAGCGCCCCAAGTATGGCTTCTTCATCGACCACACGGTGGACGCGTTCAACGAGACACTGGTGGTGCTGGGTCTGGGACTCTCGGTCTACGTCACCTTTGACGTGGCCGCGCTGGCGTTGATCGGCTACCTGATGCTATCGGTCTACGTCTATGTGCGCACCTTTGTGGACGGTGTCTTCCAGATCTCCTACGGCAAGCTGGGGCCCACCGAGGTGCGGGTGATCATCGTGGCGTTGAACACCGCCATGTTCTTCTTGGGCGTGCGCAGGATCACGCTGCCCTTTGGCCAGTTCACCCTCTACGACATCCCGATAGCGCTTCTGGCCCTGATCTTCCTCGTGGTCTTCATCGTCTCCTCCTGGACCAAGGCGCGCGAGCTGGCGGCCATCGACCGCCCGCCCGCGCCCGGCTCAGCGCCGTGAACGCGCTGACAGCAGCAGAAACCCGCACGATCACGGATCCCAACCAGGGTTGACGCGCATCACGTCCAGCGCCACATCTGAGCAGTAGGGGACGAAGCCGGCCGCGCGCGCACGGGTGTAGGCGTCGGCGATCTTGGCCGCTTGATTGGTGTAGTCCACCGCCAACACCAGCTTGCCCGCGGCGCGCACCGCGGCCGCGTTGGCGCGATTCTCCGTGCACCAGCTTTGGTTGCAGGCCTGATTGGTGGCCCGATAGTAGAGCTCCTCCATGCCCAGGCCGTCGATGGCGGGCAGGTAAAGGGGCCAGGTGTGCAGCTCCGGCGCGTTCTGCGGCACGATCTTGAAGTCCGGGTCGATGGACTTGGCGTAGTCCGAGGTCTGGTCGATCAAATCTACCATCTTGCTGGCCAGATCGGCTCGATTGGTGCCGGCCGAGTTGGCCGGTATCTCCTCATAGGTGACCACCATGTCGAGATAGGCGCCGTCGAAGCCGGCCGCGATGGCCTGATCGATCCGGCCGCGCACGATGGGCCACCAGCGCGGATCCCAGTATTTGACATACTGCTCCCCCGGCCACCCGTTGACCGGGCCCAACATCAGATCGGGCGGCGTCAGCGGCCATTCGGGGCGATACTCTTCGATGGCGCCGATCTCGAAATAGGCCAGCACGATCTTGCCGGTGGCCTGGACCGCGGCGATCTCGCTGCGCGTGAAGAAGTCGCCGGAGCCATCGCGCGCCAAATCGACCACCGCCAACTGGAAATTGGAGCCGGCGATCTGGTTCAGGCTGTCGTTGGGGTAGCCGGTCAGTTGATAGACCCAACTGCTGACGGCCAGCCATGGGGCAGCGCCCCCATTGCCCGGCATACACAGGCCGGTGGTGGTGTGCCAGGCGTCGGCCACACTGGTCACGTCGAGGATATTCACTTCACCGTCCCCGTTGACGTCGAAGCCTGGGTGGTAGGTGGAACCAACGGCATGCGCAGCAACCTGTTGGGCGTCGACCACGTCGATGACGCCGTTGCCATCGACATCGTGACAGAGTGTGACGTTGCGGCTGGCGACCTGGGTGTCAGACCGGGCCAGCAGCAACAACAGCAGTAGCGTGAGAACCGTTGCTTGTCGAGCCATCATCAGAACCATGGAACTCCGGCGGCGTGGGCTCAGGTGATTTGGCGCGGTGCAAGCAGCTCGCGCCGGCGGAACCCAGCCTGTCTGAGGCGCGAGTATACCATGCCTCGCCCCTCCCCGAAAGGACGAACCACCTGCGACCCGACAACGGCTGCCCTACGGACACGCGATTACCAGAGATCCAGGTAAGGATACCAGCAATCCCATGACCCTCCTCCACCGCCCTGCCAGCTTTGCCTGCTACTACGGCGCCGGCCGCCTCGACGAGCTGGCCAGCTATGACCTGGCCATCTTGCAGCCGGGGCACTACACGCGGCCGGAAATCCAGCGCCTGCAGCGCGCCGGCTGCCTCTGTCTGGCCTACCTCTCGTTGGGCGAGCTGCCCGAACAGGAGGCTGCGCCTCAGTGGCGGCTGGTGGACCAGCAGGGCCGCCCAGTGGCGCCCAACCCGCAGTGGGGCACCGTCTACCTGGACTGCCGCCGGCCGGCCTGGCAGGACGAAGTGGTGCAGCACCGCGTGCCCGCCATTCTGGAGCGGGGCTTCGCCGGACTGTTTCTAGACACCATCGATATGCAAGAACTCTATCCCGACACCAGGCCAGGGGTGGCGCAACTGGCGCAGCGGCTGCACGCTTGCTTCCCGGGCCTGGTGTTCATGGCCAACCGCGGCTTTTCACTCCTGCCGCAGCTCATGCCCATGCTGGACGCGCTGCTCTTCGAAGCCTTCACCTCCCACGGCCAGGATGGATCGTACGCCGCCTGGACAGGTTCCGACTTGCAGTGGACCGCGACCATGGCGGAGACACTGCGCAGAACCAGCGGCGACCGACCCATCCTGGCGCTGGATTATGCGCCGCCGGAGGACGAAGCGCTCCGGCGGCTGGCGAGAGAACGGGCTGCCGCCCACGGCTTTCTTTCTTTTGTCACCACGCGCTACCTGGACTGGCTGCCAACGACCACGGCTTCCCGGTGATGGCCGTTGGTGGGCGGCAGCACTGTATCAACAGCCAGCGTGGCGGCGTTGAACAGATACTCGTAGTTCTCCACGGCCCGCATGTAGTCCTGTGGCTGGCCGATGTCGACCCAGTCGCCGCGGAACACCCGTCCCACGACCCGCTCGTCATGCTCCAGCAACATGCGGATCAGGTCGGGGAAGTCACAGCGCTGCCCCTTTTTCAGGAGCCGCAGGGCGCGCGGGGACAAGACGTAGATGCCCATGCTGGCCAGGTAGGAGTAGGTCGGCTTCTCCTTGTAGCTGATCACATCTGAACGGTCATCCACCTCCAACACACCCAGGCTGATCTCCACCGTCTTCGGGTAGAGGCTGACCGTGGCCGCCGCGTTGTTCTCCAGGTGATAGGTATAAAGCGCGCCGTAGTCCAGGTCGGTCAGCACATCGCCGTTCATCACCAGAAACGGTTCATCCAGGCCGGAGATCAGCGACAGCGGGCCGGCCGTGCCCAACGGCTCCTCCTCGTAGGAGTAGTCGATGTGTACGCCCAGGCGCTCGCCATGCTCGAAGTATGCCTCCAGCAGATGTCGCAGATAGCCGACGGCCATAGTGATATCAGTAAAGCCGCACTTGCGCAACTGACAGATGATGATCTCCAGCACCGGATGGTTCCCCAAAGGCATCAGTGGCTTGGGTAGGATGGTGGTGTAAGGGGCCAGCCGTGTGCCGCGGCCCCCGGCCAGAATCACTGCCTTCATAGTTCTGTCTCCTTGTGTGAGTGTGTACACAATCCTGATGCCACGCCAACGCGTCTGGTCAGGAGTGGCGCCCGCCATTGGTCAGGCAGACGTCGTGGGTCTCGCTGCACTACCGTTGCCTTTCAACGTCAGAAGGACGCATAGTAGTAGTAGTCGGTATAGCGCATGATGCGGTGCAGATTCTGGCGCGCAGCCAGGGTGAAGGCCAGGGCGCCGAACACGATGCCCAAGGCGCTGTATGGATAGCCCATGCTCCGGCCGGCCGCGATGCCCACCAACAGGGTGGCGGCGATGCCGATGACGATGGCCTGCCCGGCCATGCCCGGCCGCGACAGGGTGATCATGAACATGCACTGAAAGACGCCCAGGGCCATGATGCCATAGCCAAGCACGCCCAGCGCCAGAATCATCTGCGTCTCCGGCGACCATGGCAGGATTGCCATGCCATACCGGTTGGCCCAGGCCAGCAGCGCCAGCAGCGCGCCTGTCATCAGCGCGCTGCACAGGGCCAGGATGCCGGCATAGCGCACCGCCTCGCGGCGGTAGAACGCCTGCATCAAGCGGCAGAACTCGGCCGGCTGCGCCGGCGTGGTCCGCAGTTGAAAGATCTTGACCAGACGCCAGAAGCGGGCCACGGTGCGCTCCGCAGCGCCGCCCGCCAGGATGACCCCGCCCAGCGCGATGGTCAGCCCCACCTCCACCGCGGTCACGGCCGACATGCGATCCACGCCCGCGGGAACGGCGCCCAGCCAGCCGGCGATGTGGCCGCTCAACACCAGCAGCACGTAGAGCAGGCCATAGACGAAGTAGGGCGCCAGATCCACCAGCAGGTGCGGCGTGGGAGGCAGCACCACCCGATGGCCGCTGACCGGCGAGGCGGCTGAGCGTCGCGCCAGCTCGCGCCGCGTGGCCAGCGCCATCACCGACAGCGCACCGCCAAAGCCCAGCAGCGTCGCGGCCAACATGATCCAGGGGTATTGCCCGATCAGCAGCCCCAAGGCGCGCAACGCGCCGACGATCAACGCCACGCCCACCGCCAGCCCGATGCCAAACCACACCACCTGGCCCAGCAGGAAGAGCACCCCGGCCGCCAGCCAGAGACAGGAGAGCACCAGAAAGGAGATGCTCATGGTTGCCACGGTGTCGAGCGGCGTCGCCAGCCAGTGCAACGCGGCCAGGGCCAGCGCGGCCGCGGCCACAGCCACAGTGACCAGCCCTGCGGCGACGATGATGGCCACGATGCGCCGCGCGGCCACGATGTACCCCTGGCTGAGATAGCTGGAACCCTTGCGGCTGGCGGCCTGCACAAAGCCGCTGGTGACCAGGAGACTGCCGACCACCGACAGGCTGAAGGCCAGCACCTGCGCCGACGTCCAGTGGCCCACCGTCTGGTAGACCGCGATCACCACAGAGAGCAGCACCATGGGCAGCAGCGTCAGCGGGCCGCGCAGATAGTCCAGCGCGGCCTGCCGGCGCGACTCAGGGGGCGCCAGATGCAGCACCGCGCTGCGTCCGGCCGCCGGGGCCGCCATACATCGCATCACACTCGTGGCCAGGTCGAACACCGAGCCATGGCCGTAGCGCATCATGGCGCTGTGATCGGTGATGCCGGCCGTCTCCAGCAGCGCCGCCACCTGCAACACGTCGATGGGCTGCTGGCAGACGCTGTGAACCTCCTCGGCCAGCCGCTCCAGCAGCGCTACGGGCGCGGGCGCCGGCCCGGTCAAGTCGATAACACCTGCATAGGCGCTCATGGTTGACCTCCGCTTTCCATGCCATGCGCCAGCTCTGGCCGGGCGGCTTCCGGCTGGCCGGCCGGCTGCGCGGCCAGGGCCTGCTGCCGGCGACGCAGGCGCGCGTCGATGGCCAGGTGCTGGAACGCAGCCAGATAGGCCGCATTGCACTGCTGCAAGCTGAAGCGTTCCAGCGCCTTGGCCCGGGCTTGCAGCCCCATCTGCCTGCACCGCTCTGGGGCGGCCAGCAGTTGCAGACAGGCGGCCGCCATCTGTTCCGGGTTGCGCGGCTCCACCACCAGGCCGCACCCCTCCAGCGCCTCGCTGACGCCGCCCACATCGGCGCCAATCACCGGCCGGGCGCACATCATCGCTTCCACCACGCTGTAGGGGAAGCCCTCGGAGATGCTGGAGAGCAGCACGAAGTCGCCCTCGTTGTAGGCCGCCGCCGCGCTGGCGGCAAAGCCGGCGAAGATCACCGCGTGTTGCAGCCCCAGCGAATCGCGCAGCTTGACGCAGCGCTCGTAGTACCATTCGTTGCCGCGCGGCGCCTTGCCGTAGAGCACGAAACGCACGTGGGGCATCTGGCCATGGACGATGGAGGCGGCGCGGATCAAGGTTTCCAGATCCTTGAGCGGGTCGATACGCCCCAGCCAGACCACCGTGGGCGGCTCGCCGGCCGGCCGCGGCTCCAGCACCGGGGTGAACTCGGCCGGATCAGGGCCGTTGTAGATGGTCTGAATGCGCTCCGGAGCCGCGCCGTTGCGCAGCTCCCAGCGGTGATTGTACCGGCTGCCCGGCGCGATGCGGTCTGCAAAGTGATAGCTCGCCTCGGTCAGACGCTGGGCGAAGCGGGCCTGGACGACCTGGCCGAACAGGCTGCCCTCGTCGCTGCGGCTCAGCGCCAGCAGCCGCTCACGCAGATAGACGCCATGCTCGGTGAGCAGAAAGGCAGCCTGTTGCTGCTGCCGCGCCAGGATGCCCGGCACTGCGCACAGCCCGGCCGCGGCCGCATGCACCACGTCCACCTGCGGCGGTGTCACGGTCAACAAAGTCAGCCAGCGGTAGAGCAGACGCATCGCGTCGGTAGTATCCAGCAAAGTGGCATCAGGCGTCAGGTTCATGGTCACACAGAAACGTTCAAAGCCACGCGCGCTCTCAGCCAGAAAACATTCCCACACCGGCTGCGACTTCAGCGTCAGGTCGAAGTCGCGCCGCCGGAAGTAAGCCGCCATGTCGTGCAGCGTCTGTCCCACCAGGGCGGGCTGCGCCGTTTCGCTCCACAGCAGGCGCACGAAACGCTGGAACAGCGGCACGAACTCCTGCCGTATGGCCCAGTTGGGCGCACTGCGCTTGCGGCGCACGATCTCCCACAGGTTCAGCTCCCGCCGGATTTCCAGCACCTCGCCGGTGCCCCACAGCGGCACGGTGATCAGGCGCTCGACGTTGGCCGGCAGCTCGAAGACCGTCTGAACGCCTGGATTCGCGGTCAGGCTGATCAGGGTGAAGCGCACCTCTGGCAGGCCGCGCACCAGCATGTCGCACCAGGTGCTGACCCCGCCAGGATAGTGGGGATAGCTTCCCTCGGCCACCAGGCACACCCGCAGCGGTGCGGTGTCGGTTTCGTTGATTTGGCTGCGATCTTGCGGCATTGCCGCGCGGTGGGCTCGATGGCGCCAGGCTTTCATCTTTTCCCTGCTGCTCTCCAGGCCACTATGGCCAGACTGGCCAGCGCCAGCGCGGCCACCGCCAGACTGCCGCCGCCGCCAGCCATGGGCTGGGCGGCCAACGCCGTCAGTCCGACCGCGGTCGGCGCGCCGGTGTAGGTGGCGCTGACCGGGCCATACTGGGCGGACGTTCCCGCCAGATCGATGCTTTCCAGCAGATAGAAGTAGGTGTTGCCGGGCGCCACCTCCAGGTCGTGGAACTGATAGCTGAAGCCCTGCGCGCTGCCCGGCGCCTGGCTGGGGATCAGCCAATCGTTCAGCCGGGTCCAGGGCCCATCGGCGGCCGGTCCGCGGTAGAGGTTGAAACCCCGGTTGTCGATCTCGCTGACCGTCTCCCACTGCACCAAGACCTCGTCGTCCAGCGCCGTCGCGGTCAGGGTATCCACTGTGACCGCCAGCGGATTCTGGATCTGGCAGCCGCCGACCGTGGGATCGAAGGGCGTTGTGGGGATTGTGGCCGACTGGAAACAGACCTCCTGGGGCATCAGGATCGAGATCGACTTGGAGATGCCAGGCAGGCCCAGCCCATTGGCGCCGACGATGGCCACGCACGACTCCACGCCGGGCGCATAGGGATCGGGCACGTTGTAGACCCGAAGATGCAGGATGTAGTTGCCCTCGGGCAAGGAGACGTTGGTGGCCACCCGGCCCGGCTGCGGCGTGACGTAGCCATAGCCGATGTGCGACGCGGCCAGGGGCGCGCTGCCGCTGTCATCCCACAGCTCCACCCGGCTGCCGATGGCCACCGGCTGACCGGTGTTGCCGTCGGTGATCACTGCCATGGGGTTGAGACAGGTGCTCCATTGCAGCGTCCCATTGCCATCCGGCGCCTCGGCCAGCGCGGCCGAGGCGATCGTTGCCCAACAAAACATGACCAGCACGACCAAGACGGTAATTCTCATGGTAACTTTCATGGCAAATCTCCTGCGCAGAAACGCACACGGGACGCCGGCCGCGTCACGGCTTGGGGTAGGTCCACAGGAATGGCACGCTGGGGGGGCGGTTGTGGAACCAATAGCCCCAGCCCGGCTCCAGCGTCATGGCGCTGGCGGCCGGATAGGCGGCTGCGTCGGCCCACGTCCCATCCAGGCCGGTTCCGCTGCCGTCAATTAGCACAGCAATGGCAGCGTAGTCCTGGCTCAGGGCGGCAAAGCGCAGCAGCCGGTCGCCGCTGTCCACGCTCTGGCCGCCGCTGGCGCCGCTCTGCCACAGGTTGCTGTCGGCCAGGGTCAGGGGGCCAACCACGCCGCTGCCCAGAAGCTGATAGGGCCCACCGCCGATGGCCACGGCCCGCTCCGCCGGCGTGGCCGCGCGGCCAAAGGCCACCACCTGGCGCACATCGCCGGCGCGATGCTGTACCCAAAAGCCATCATGCACGCCCAGCGTCAGGGTGGACAGGTGGTTGGGGAAATCCGCCACGTCGTACCAGTGGCCGTCGTAGGGTGTGCCGCTGCCGTCGATGTAGACCGCAATCTCGTCATAGCTCTGGGTGGCCGGATTGAACTTGAGCACCCGGTCGCCGCTGTCCATGCCCGGGCCGCCGGTCAGTTGCGCGCCCAGCACGCTTTGAATCGATGGGCTTGCCGCCACCACGGGCATGGCCAGCAGGTTGTAGCCGGGGCGGATGGTCCACTCAGCCTTGACCAGGCGCTGCGACTCGGCTGACTCGCGCCGCCAGCAGTTGTTGCCCAGCGCGGTCACGACGTAGGTATAGACCGGTGCGCCGTTGACCGCGCCCACATGGGTGAAGGCCGGCGTCATCACCTCACCCAGCAGCGTAAAGCCGGACAGCGGCACATCGATGGCCGCGCCCGGGTAGCCATAGACGCGATAGGCCAGCGCGCTGAGCGGGTTGCCCAGGGTGTCGACCGTGGTCGCATCCCAAGTGAGCTGCACGTCGTTGCCGGCCCGCGCCGCGCCGACGCCGGTGACGGCGGCCGCCACGCTGGCCGCCGCGCCGGGGATGACCTGGGTAGCGTTGGCTGTCATGGCCACCGTCGAAATCGGCTGCCCGGCGTAGTTTGTGACGTTGTTGCCATAGCTGACGCCGGTGACCGGGATCGCCGCCGCGGCCGTGGTGTGCAGGGTGATCTCGCCGCCGCAGCGCAGCTCGCCGCTGACGCCGGACGCGTTGTAGGCCATGCGATCGCGCATCTGCTGGCCGATCTCCTGGGTGCGCAGGCTGAGCACCGGCACATTGCCGCCGTAGTAGGCGTTGTACTTGGCGTAAAGCGCCTCGATGAAGTCGGTCATCAGCGTGCGCCCTGCGCCGTAGTCGTCCAGGTTGTTCATGTGGAACATGGTCGCGTTGACGCTGAAGTCCAGCAGAAAGCCCAACGCCTGGTTGGTCACGCTGTCGATGATGTCGTCGTAGTCGTAGCAGAGCGGCGTGCCGTTAGGGTTGGCCGCGTAGCCGGGACAGTAGATCCAGTTGTACAGGTCAGTCTGCTGGGCCGGGTTGCTGGCCGCGTAGAAGATGTTGTTGGCATAGCGCGGCGTCTGCAGGATCGCCGGCTGATCGGGGTGCGGAATGCCGGTGTTGGGCGTCGGGTTGTAGAACATGGGATCCGACGCGTTGACCAGGATATAGCGGACGCCCAGGGCATAGGCAGCCGGCGCCAGAGCAGGATTGCGCGGCGTGGGCGGGTTGATGCTGCGCCCCAGACCGCTGTAGTCGCCGGTCAGCAGCGTGGTCGGGGTATAATCGGTCCAGCCGAAGACGGCGGCGGCCGCATTGTTTTCGCTGATCTCATTGGTGACAACGCCGGGGCTGGCCGCGTCCAGGTCGGCATGGCTGTAGGTGTGATTGAGCCAGGTGAACTGGTTCTGCAGCGC
>JACSRL010000757.1 GCA_014879765.1 Anaerolinea sp.
GGCAGAGGGGGCGGGAAAGGCATGCAAGAGCTGGGCCGCGTAGCTGGCGGCGCCCCCCTGTCGAACCAGCAGGGCCAGCAGCCGGGCCATGGGCGCGCCCAGGTCGATGAAGACACGCAGCAGGCCGCCCGGCTGCGCCAGGGCGACGGCCGCTTCCAGGTGGGCCAGCGCCGCTTCCTGGCGCCCCAAGGCATCGTCGAGCAGGGCGTACAGCGCCAGCACCTCGATCTGGGAGCGCGTGTTGCCGGCGCCTTCGACGTGGCTGCGCAGACGGGCCAGCAGGCGGGCCGTCTTCTCCAGGCTGGCCGGGGACTTGTCGCTCAGCAGCACCTTGGCCAGCGCAAGGGCGGTCACATGGAAGGTCGTCATGGGGATCAAGGGCGCGTCCAGATCCACCGTCGCCGCCCAGCGCAGCGCCGCGGCCTGGCGGCCCTGGCTCAGCGCCAGCCAGGCCTGAAAGGCATGGGCGTCTGTCTGCACCCGCACGTTGTCGATCTCCATGCCGTAGGCCAACACCGACTCGATCAACGCCCTGGCCCGTTCGCCCGCGCCCTGTGCCTGCCAGACCGAGGCCAGGCCATAGGCGCTCTGCGTAAAGGGCAGGCTGTGGACGATGTAGCGCTGTTCGACCACGGCCGCGAAGTCGTACTCAGCCGCGGCCAGATCGTTGCGCTGATAGGCGGCGCAGCCGCGGTAGAGACGGGCCCACCAGATGCTTTCCGACAGATGGCGTTCGCTGGCGAGGCGCAGAAAATGCGTCGCGGCCAGGCTCAGATCGGCCAGGTCGGCGGCCATCCAATGCACGATACACTGGCCGATCAGCACGCGCGAGGGGAAGGCGTTGAGGTGATGACGATCCTCTTGCAGGCCAGTCTGCAAGACGGCGCGCGCGCTGGCCATGTCCCCCTGCGTCTGCAGTCCGCCCGCGCTATACAGCCAGGCCAGCCCGCGCACGCTGGAATAGGCCATGGGCAGGGTCGCCAGGGCCCGGTTGGCAAAGGCGGACGTTGCCTCCCCCTCCAAACGGAAGTAACACACCAGGCTGCGCAACGCATCGACCTCGGCGCGCAGGAAGGTTGCGTTGGGCGGCGCCGGCCCGCCCGCCTCCAGGCTGGCTTCGACCCGGTCCAACAGCGGGCCGATCTCCAGAAAGCGCCACTGCTGCTGCAAAATCCACGCCTCCAGCAGCAGGAGCTCAGGACTTTCATCGATCAGCCGGCGCGGCATCAGGCGCAGCCAGCGATCCAACAGATGCCAATGCTCCTGGTTCATGGCCTCATGGCGGTGTGCGGCGACGATCTGCACCGCGGCCGGTTCATCCCCGGCCGCCAGCGCGTGCTCGATGGCTTCCTCCACCAGCCCATGGCTGGCAAACCAGGCGCTGGCGCGGCGGTGCAGCTCGGCGATCTGCCCGCAGCTCTGCTGCTCACGCAGCCGGCTCTGCAAGAGACGCTGAAACAACTGATGATAGCGATACCACTGGTCGTCCAACGCGATGATGAACAGGTTGACATGTTCCAGCCACTCCAGATAGGCGCGTCCGTTGCACACGGGGTCGTCCACGCCGACGACCGCCTCCGCCAGCGGGCCACACAGGCGGCCCAGGATGGCGGTCTTGATCAAGAAATCCTGGATCGCGGCCGGCAACAGGGCCAACACTTCGTCCACCAGATAATCCATGGCGTAGCGATCGCCGACCTTAGCGCCAGAGAGCAGATCGTCTGGGTCAGGGGCGTGGCGGGCGTAAAGGCTGGCCAGATGCAGCGCGGTGATCCACCCCTCGGTTCGCTGTACCAGGGCCGCGGTGGTCTCGGCCGACGGCGGGATGGCCAGCACCTGGCTCAGATAGGCGGCGCTTTCCCCTTGGTCGAAACGCAACTGCTGAAAGCGCATTTCCAGAAGCTGGCCGCGGGCCCGCAGCATGGCCAGCGGCAGGGCCGGATCGCTGCGGCTGGCGAGGATCAGGCGCAGCGCCGGCGATGGGTGGCGCAGCAGCGCGATCAGCAGCTCGTCCACGGCCTGGCTGTGCAACAGGTGATAGTCGTCCAGCACCAGGACGAGGCGCTGGCCGGCTGCCAGCGCCGCCTCGGCGCGCAGGCTGTCGATCTCGTTGCTCAGCGCGGCGGCCAGCACATGCTGCGGCGGCAGCTCCGCCGCCTGAAGCATGGCCTGCACGCTGGCGCAGGCGCCGGGGATGGCCGTCTGGATGGCGGCGACGAAATAGCTCAGGAAGACGCCCAGGTCGCCATCGCCCTCATCCAGCGACAGCCAGGCGCTGAGGCCGGGATAGGTGGTGAGCCAGTCGCACAGCAGCGTGGTCTTGCCCGATCCGGCTGGGGCCGTGAGCAGAGTCAGGGGCAGGTCGCGGCCTGAATCCAACAGCTCGATCAGCCGCGGGCGACGCAGCGTCTCTCGACCGGGCAACGGCCGGTAGAGTTTGGTTTTGATGAGGCGAAATGCGGCATCCATGTGACAAACTCCGGCGGCGCCAATAACGCCAGCGCACAGCCAGCAGAAGTTGCCTCATTATAGGGCACATCGGCGATGTCGGCAAAGATGATGGAAATGCGCAACACCCCCTGTCGTCGAAAGGCTCGGCAAAGGATCTCCCCTGGTTCAGCCCCTGTACAGACAAAACAGACATCCATGCGCTGGGACGCACAACCGTTGATGAAAACAGCGGGCTCGGTCGGAGACCGGCCCGA
>JACSRL010000674.1 GCA_014879765.1 Anaerolinea sp.
TTTGGCTGGCGCAGGGAGGCGGAAGCGCGGGCGCGGCGCGTGCTTTGGTGCAGTCGGTGATCGACTATAGCCTTGAGACGGCCAATACGCGCGTGCTGTGGGACGCACGGGCATTTCAGGCCAGATTGGCGTTGAAAGAAGGCCGCCGCGCCGAGGCCTTTCGCTGGGCAGAGCAGGCCCTGCACGACCGGTCCAGCCCACCCATGATCACCTTCCAGGTGGCTGTGCTGACGCTGGCCGAGATTCTGCACGACCAGGGCACGGCGGACAGCCTGTCCGAGGCCCGTCGTCTGCTGACGAGCCTGATCAGCCTTGCCGAGCAACAGGGCAACACGCGCTGCCGAATCGAGGCGCTGGCGCTGCAAGCGTTGGTCGATGAGACATTGGGCGATCGCGTGGCCGCACTGGCAGCCTTGCGCCAGGCGATGGATCTGGCCGAGCCCACCGGCATCGTGCGCATCTTCGTCGATCTGGGGCCGGGCATGGCCCGGCTGCTGGGACGTTTGGGCAGGCCAGACGCCGCCGGCTTCGTTGGCGAGCTGCTGCGCGCCTTTCCGGCCGCAGGCGCCTTCCCGGCGTCTGGCCCGACGCTCTCCGTTCCGCTGCTGGCCAGTCCATCTGTCAGCTTCGAGCCGCTGACCGGGCGTGAGCAACAGATTCTGGCCTTGCTGGCCGAACGGCTCAGCGCCAAAGAGATGGCTGAACGCCTGGTCATCTCCGACCAGACGGTGAAACGGCACGTGGCCAACATCTACCAAAAGCTTGGCGTACACAACAGGCGGGAGGCGCTTGCCGTAGCGGCAGTCAACGGTCTGCTTTCATGAGAAGCGGACCCTAAGATACACCTAAACTACATCCATTATATCGTTGTGCCTCCAACGCCTTGGGAGTAAGCTGGAGACATCAACACCAGTGGTCGGCCAGATGCTGGCTGACAAAAAACTTTCAGTTCAAGGAGCAAGCACATGTCCGAAAATAAGAATGATCACGTGGTCGTCGCCTTTTATGACAGCGAAGAGGCTGCAGATCGAGCGGTCGAAACGCTGAAGGCCTGGGACAAGGCCAGCGACGACATCAAGCTCGGCGCCGTCGGCGTCCTGGTGGCAACGCCTGAGGGCAAGATCAAGACGCACGTGGGGCGCAAGACGGGCAAGGGCGCCAAGACCGGCGCCATCGTGGGCGTCATTGCCGGCGTGCTCAGCGGCGGCGTGACCTTGGTCGGCGGGCTGGTCGGCGGCGCGATCGCCGGCGGCGTGTTGGGCGGTTTCTTCAAGAAGGGCACCAACCTGACCGAGGATGAGATCAACAACATCGGCGAAGCGCTGAAGCAGGGCAAGGTTGCGGTGGTCGTCACCTGCGACGAGGACGAGCTGGCGGCAACCAAAGACCAACTGCAGATGGCCGGCGGCGTGATCTGGACCTATGAAGTGTCTGCCGAAGCGATGTCAACGGCTGCCGAGGCTGAAACCGCTGCCGAGGTCGCGATGGATCAGGCTGCGGCTGTGGCCGGGCCTGCGGCCGGGGTCATAGGCGTTGCCGGCGCCAGCGCAGCCGCGGCCCACGTTGGGGATTAGGCGAGGGTTCAACAGCAAGTTGACGTTTGAACCGGTCTTTGCGCAGCATCCGGGAGCGTGGTTCTGGAAACCGGGTTTTTGTCTTGCAGATGGCTGCACGAAAAAACCCCGGTTTCTGAACGCGGGCTGAGCAGTTACGCTCTGTCAACACAGTTTTTGAGGCGCCCGGCACCTACGGCTGAATAGTTACAGATAGGAGATCAACATGACCGAGAACCAGGAAGCCGAAGTCGGGGCGAAAAAGCAGGGTGGAGAAGTCAAGGCCATCGGCTACGAGCTGTTCATCGGCGCGTTGTCGGTCTTGTCGATCTTCAACCTGCTCTTCTTGTACTTGGTGAACGACCGGGACATTGCCAATGTCATCTACATTATCAACGGCTTCATGATGCCGATCTTCCTGGGCGACTTCTTCTACCGGTTCTTCACCACCCAGAGCAAATCAGGCTATTTCCTGCGCAACTTTGGCTGGGCCGACCTGCTCTCCAGCCTGCCCTTTCCCCAGCTCAAGATCTTGCGTCTGTTTCGTCTGTGGCGCGTCATTCGCCTCTTCTCTCGTTTTGGCATTCGGCATCTCGTGGACGAGTTCACCCAGCACCGGGCTGATAACGCCCTCTTGTTGGTGATCTTCCTGGTGATGGGCGTGCTGGAGTTTGGCTCCATGGCCGTGCTGAAGGCTGAGAACGCGTCGCCCAACGCCAACATCACCAGCGCGTCCGACGCCATCTGGTGGGCCTACGTCACCATCACCACCGTGGGCTACGGCGACCAGTATCCCACCACCAACTGGGGACGCATCATCGGCGTCCTGGTGATGACGGCCGGCGTGGGCTTGTTCGGCACCCTGGCCGGTTTCCTCTCCGGCAAGCTGCTCAACCCACCGGCCAAGAAAAAAGCGCCGGCCACGCCGGTCTCCGACGACCCCAAGGCGCGCATTGCTGAGCTAAAGCAGATGATCGAGGCGCAGGAGCAGGCCACGGCCAGCCTGCGCGCCAAGCTGGAGGAGATCGACGCGCTGCTCTAGACCGGTGAGACCTCATTGAGCCAGCCGCCCATCACAACCGTAGATGAAAACAGCGGGCTCGGTCGGCCCCGTCCGGGGTGCTGCGCAAAGACCGGCCCGAG
>JACSRL010000426.1 GCA_014879765.1 Anaerolinea sp.
GACCGCGTCGTACACCATAGCCGTCATCCGGTGATGCTGATCCCGGCGTCGTCGCCGTCACCAGCATAAAGGGGAGATGCACCACCTGCTGCCAGGGCGCGTCCAGCCTTTTGGCCTGGCGCTTGAGCGCGTCCAGTTCTTTGCGCTCGTAGCTGGTTAGCGGCAGCCCGGCCAGCAGGTCGAAGCGATGGGGAACCGGCGCGCTCAGCTTGCTCATCAGCTCCACCTGGACCGCGAAACCGAGCTCCGCCAGCAGGCCGGGCAGTTGGCGTCCCACCAGCGGGTCGGCCCCGGCGCGGCGCAGCGCGTCGATCCACAGCTCGCGCGTGGCCAGCTCCGGCGGATGCTCGATCATGCCGCCGTAGTCCGGCTCGATGGCCACCAGCGCGCCGCCGGGCTGCAACACCCGGCGCACCTCGGCCAGCGTCGCCGCCAGCGGCATCCAGAGCAGCGCCAACTGGCAGAAGACCAGGTCGAAGCTGGCGTCGGCGAAGGGCAGGTGGCCCGCGTCGGCGCAGGTGGGCGGCGAGTTGCGCAGCACCGCCGGCGCGTTCAGCAGGCCGGGCAGGCTGTGGTCCAGCGCTACCACCCGGCCGCGGCTCAGCTTGGCCAGCTCCTGGCTGACCACGCCGAAGCCGCAGCCCAGGTCGAGCACGGAGCGGCGCTGGCTGGCGTTGACCTGCTGCAACAGCCAGGCGCGCGCCGGCGCCAGCCAGGCCGCCTGGTCGCGAATCAGCCGCAGCGAGGGAAGATCGTACACTAGCGGCCGCCGCCCGCGCAGGCACAGGCACAGGCGCAGCCGGCGCAGGCGCAACTGCCGCCGCCGCCACCGCCGCCTGATTTGCTGCTGCTGGCCAGCGCCTGGAAGACATCGGCCGTGGCCTTGTCCACGCCGCTCAGGTTGACAAAGCCGCTCTTGCCGGCCAGGGAGGGGAGCGAGCTGGGGCTGATGGCTGCGGCCAGCGAGCCCATGGTGTTCTCAGTCCAGCCGGCGAAGCCCGCGGCCACGTTGGAGAAGCTGGGCGCGACCGCTCCGCCGCTGCCGCCCGAGGATCCGCCGGACAGGCCGCCGCTGCCGCTGCTGGCGCGCACCCAGGTGGGGCGATAGCTGTAGCTGGGCGTGTTGAACACGTCGCTGTAGGTGTTGTCCAACAGGATCCACTCCATGTCGCGGTCCAGCGCCGCCTCGCGCAGTGGAATGTCGGGGATGGCCTTGGCCTGTTCCACCGCGCGGCGCACGATGGCCTGATAGTACTCCTGCGTGTCGGAGATGTCGAAGCCCTTCATGCGCTTGGCCACGTTGGCCAGGAACCAGTCCATGGCCTCGACGAACTCGATCTTGCGCAGGGGGGCGTTGGGCTTGGCGTCGATGGCGTCCAGGAAGCGCTGTTCGTAGCTTTGCAGCGTCACGCCCGTCTTCTGGGCGGCCGCGCGCCGGGTCTGCCAGCGCTCTTCCTGTTTGCCCTTGGCCGCGCGAAAGGCCTCGGTGCTCTCCACCTGGAAGGGATCCGCGCTGGTCTGGCGCAGGACGCCCTTCTTCAGCAGGCCGAAGACGATCAGCGTCAGCACCTTGTTGAGCGGCATCTCCAGCAGCGCGGCCGCCTCGGGCGCGGTCAGCCCGCGCTTGATGCCGCCCCCCTCCACCTGGGCGATGGGGGGCAGGTAGGGCAGCTTGCGCGTCCGTCGCCAGCGTTCCACCAGGTAGAGCGCCGCCAGCAGGGGGATGAAGCCAGCCAGCAGGCTGAGCGGCCAGCGAATGAAGGCAAACACCAGCGCGGCGGCGCCGATGAACCAGAGCGTCCAGCCGGTGCCGCCGGTCAGACGCACGAAGATGGCGGTGAAGATGCCCAGGAAGAGCACGCCCAGGATGAGCCGCAGGGTGGTCTGGCTCACGAACCAGCGCTCGGCCAGATCGAAGACGGTCATCCGTTGCACGCCGGCGATCCCCGCGCTGGGAAAGGAGACGCCCACCAGATGCGGCCCCGTCAGCCGTGTGGCCGGGAACTGCCAGAGGGCCACCGCGCGGTCCTGGAACAGGGCGCGCTGGCCAAAGGCCTCGTTCTGGTAGAGCATGGTCTCGGGGCTGATCCCCTCCGGCAGGTGGATGGCGACCTGCACGTCGGTCAGGCCGCTGATGTACTGGCTGCCGAACCAGGTGGGGGTGATCTGGAAGGAGGCGTAGTCGCGGTTGGTCACATCCTGGAAGAGCAGATCGGGGATGACGGCCTCGAAATGCAGCGTGCCGGTGTCGCCAGGCGAGATCCACTGATTGTCCAGATGCACCTCCACCCCTGGCTTGACATATTCCGAGGGCCGGATGTCGTACAGCTCCATGCCGTCGATGGACGCGGTCATGTTGCTGATCTGATAGTCGCCCGTGGGCAGGCCGATGTCCACCACGTCGATGGCGCGGCCGGAGGCTTCGTTCTGGAAGGTGATGTCGTAGACCAGGCGCGCCGTGCCGTCTGGCTCGATGAAGACCTGCAATTGCAGCGTGGGCACGGCGAAATAGTAGTCCTGCGCCAGCGCCGGCCCGGCCAGCAGGGCGACGAGGGCCAGCAGCAGCGCCAGGGAGAGGATGCGGCTGGCGCGCCGCCAGCGCGAAGAGCGATAGTTGGTCATGGAATCTGTCATGGGGAAGATCCTAAGTAGACGCTCAGCCGGCGGGTGCGTGTACGTGGATTGAGTAGGCTGCCGTATCGAAATCACGTACACGCACCCGCCGGTTGAACAGTAACGATCCTAATCCTGCGACCAGCCGGCCGGCTCGCGCGGGCAATCGGCCGCGCAGATGGCCAGACCGGGACAGGTGAGGCAGCGGGTCGGTCGTTCGATGCGGCTGCGGTAGGCCTTGAAGGCCGCGCCCTGCCAGATCGCGGCCCAGTCGTCGTGCAGCAGGTTGCCGGCGACGCGGCGCGGGCCGCGCGGCGGGATCACCGCACCCTCCGGCTCGACGCGGATCGCCACATCGCTGGCGCAGCGGGGCCCCTGGCGCACCTGCTGGGTCAGCGTCAGGCCCGGCTGGCGCAGCGCGGGCGGCTGCCACAGGTAGAGCACCTGGGCCCGTTCGGCCGCCTCCTCCACGTCGGCGGCCATCTGGGCCATGCCCGCGGCCGGGATGGCGCCATCGCCGCCGTGCTCCCGCTCGGCGATGGCGAAGAAGCGCACGTTGGATACCTTCAGCGCCAGCAGGCGGGCCAGTGTCGCGTCCAGCTCGTCGATGGTGGCCGCGATCAACGGCGTCTGCGCCACGTCGGCCAGCGCCAGCGCCTCGGTGCGGGCAAAGAGCGCCTCGGCCAACGCGTGGTCTCCCGCGCCGTACAGGCTGTCGTGCAGCTCGGCCCGCGGCGAGGCGTAGGCCAGGGTCAGATGGTCCAGACCGGCGGCGACCAGCTCGTCCAGCAGGCTGCCGGCCGCCAGGTCGCTGGCCCGGCCGCTGATGCCGCAGATCAGGCCGGCGGCTGTGGCTGCCTGCACGGCGGCCACCAGCGCGGCCGGATCGGGCGTAGGCGACGGCAAGAGGGTCACATGGACGATGCCGGCCTGCCACAGGCGCGCCAGCAGCGGCCGGAGCTGATCGATCCCGGCCAGCGGCAGGGTGGCTTCGAATGGAGGCATGAGCGGGGCCGGCTGAGCGCCGGGATCGGCCAGGTTGAACACGGGGTAGCGGCCCTGGGGATGGGCCAGCGTGTGCAACAGATCGCGCATCTGGGCCACGTCCTGGCGCTGCTGGGCGGGGGCGCCGCCGTCGAAACGCTGGGCCAGGCTGTTCAGCACGGCCTCGTCGCTCTGGCCTTGCAGCAGGCTGGCCGCGATCAGGACGCCGCTGGCGTTGAGCTGGGCGCAGGCGGTGGCGTTGACCACCAACAGCCCGCCGCCGTCGGGATCGACCCGCAGATGGTAGCGCGTCGCCGGCGCGTCGTCGTTGGCCTGGTCGAAGACATGAAGGCCGGCGGCCGGCTGGGCCGGGTCGCGCCGTTGGGGGATCAGCAGCCGTTGGAGAAGGGTGGGGCTCATGAGCAGACGTCCATGCGCTTGGCGCGCAATCGTGGGTGAAAGCAGCGGGCTCGGTCGGAGACCGGCCCGAGCGACTGAAGGGTGGGGCTCATTGGTGGGGTACCTGGCGTCTAGGATGGCCTGGCGGCGCGGGTGGGCGCCAGCAGGCTGGACGGGGGCGTCCAGCCGCCTTCCAGCAGGGGGATGGTCTGGGCCGCGCCGTTGCCGTTGTGGCTGCGGCTGCCCACGGCGCAGCCGGTACAGCCGGCCGCGCTCTGCACGCCATCGCGCGCCTCGCGCTCGATGCGGCAGCCGCCGCCGCACAGGGGCAGGTCGGGGCAGTGCCAGCACTTCTCCGGCAGGCCAGCCCAGCGGGGATTTTCCTCACGCTGGCGGAAGCTGCGGAAAAGCTCGCCCCGCCAGATCTCCTGCCAGGGATCGCGCAGGATGTTGCCGGCCGCCACGTAGAAGGACTGGCAGGGGAGCACGTCGCCGTTGGGCTCGACGCAGAGCGAGTACTCGCCCGCGTTGCAGCGCTTGGCGCCCAGCTCCAGCTCCACCGGCGACATGCGGCAGTACTCGGTGGGGGTGTACCAGAGGAAGCGCATGCCCAGCTCCTCGGCCCGGTCTCTCACGCGGATCAACAGGGCGGGCATCTGCGCCTCAGGGATGGCGTCGGGGTTGGCAAAGCCGCCGCCGGAATAGATCATGCCGTTCATGGCGAAGGTGCGGATGCCCAACGCGTGGAGGAATTCGACGATCTCCTCGGCATGGTCCATGTTGCGGCGCATGAGGGTGGTGTTGGTGATGGTGTGCAGCGGGCTCGCCAGCGCGTGCTCGATGCCCTGCACCGTCTGATGAAAACAGCGCGCGCCGTTGATCGCATCGTGCAGCTCCGGCCGGCTGGAGGCCAGGGTGATCTGCACATGGTTCAGGCCGGCCGCGACCAGCTCATCCACAAAGGGGCGGTGGGCCAGGCGGCGGCCATTGCTGTTCATGCCCACGATGTGGCCCAGCCCGTCGGCGTAGCGGATGATCTCCAGCAGGTCAGGGTGCAGGGTGGCCTCGCCGCCGGTGAGAATCAGGTGGGGGACGCCAGCTTCGTGTAGCGTCTTGATGACCTGGAACCACTGCGCCTTGGGCAGGGAGGCCATGGGCAGGTGGCTGGGCTCGTTGTAGCAGTGGGCGCAGGCGTTGTTGCAGCCGTAGGTCAGCGCCAGATCGGCCTTGAAGGGCGCGTTCACCGGCGTGCTGAACAGATCGGCGCGCGAGCGCAGCGTCTCCGGCAGGGCGCAGGTGGGGCAGAAGTCGCCGGGGCTGCGCATGCCCTCCACCAGGGCGTAGACCTGGCCGGCCTCGGCCGTGATCTGGCCGCGGCCCGCGCCGCGGTAGCGCCGCTGCATGGCCTTGACCGCGCGTTTGAGGGGTGCGCCCTCCAGCGCCAGCCAGGCCAGCTCGGCCGCGGTCCGGTTGAGATGCACCACCTCGCTGACATCGCGGAAGAGAACGCCGGCGCCGTCCTGCTCCACGCGCAGATGCAAGCGCATCTGGCCGCCGTTCAGCGGGACGCGGTAGGTGTGCAGGCCAGCCGGCGGCGGGGTGTCATGGGTGCGCCCTACCACTTGGGCTCCTCCTCGAACTGGTAGGTGGAGCCGCAGTGGGCGCAGGTGACGAAGATCGCGCCAGCCTTGACCTCCAGCGAGTCCTTGGCCAGCGGCGCGCCGCACACCTTGCACTTCATGGTTTCCAGATTGACATCGCCGCTCAGGTCGATTTTCTGCACCACCGTGTTCTGCGTGACCTGCGGCTTGGAGCGGAAGAGATAGACCACCGCGCCGGCCGCGATCAGCAGCACCACGCCGATGACCAGGCGGACAGGCTGGCCCTGCGAGCCGGTCAGAAAGATAAAGCCCAAGATGGCCAACAGGGCGGCCAGGAGATAGGAGAACAAGCGCATAGCAACTCCTGCGGATGGGATGCGAGGGTTGAGAGGGTCTTGAAGAGCGGAATGGCCTTCATTCTATGCGCGTCCAAACCGCCTGTCAAGCTGAAACAGGGTGGGCCAGCAATTCCAAGGGCAGAGGTGGCAGCAAGTCGGAGGGGCTGATTTGTTTTGGTGCGTGGCCGATGCGGTGGTACAATTGCGGCCCATGTGGCCAGGCCGCCATGTCGTACACTGAAGGCAGGAAGCCTGACCATCTGACATCACCCGGAGAAATCAAGACTTATGCGAACTGTTTACCCCTTCAACGCCGATTGGCTCTATGTGGCCGACCACGTGGATCTGACCGCGCCGGACGATCTTTTCGAGAAGATCACCCTGCCCCACACCAACCGGCTCTTCACCCACCGCAACGTCGACAATCTGGACTACCAGTTCATCTCGACCTACCGCAAACATTTCGACTGGACGCCCGACCCCAGCCAGCCGCAGCTCTTTCTGGACTTCGACGGCGTGATGCTGGCGGCCACGGTCTACCTGAACGGCGTTTTGCTGGTGGAGCACCTGGGCGGCTTTGCCCCCTTCTCCGTCGATCTCACGCCGGCCCTGGCGGCTGGCCCCAACACGCTCACCGTGGTCGTGGACTCGCGCGAGCGGCCCGACGTGCCCCCCTTCGGACACCGGGTGGACTATCTCACCTTCGGCGGCATCTACCGCGATGTCTACCTGCGCGCGGTTCCGGCCTGCCACATCGACAACGTCTTCGTGCGGCCGCAGGAGGTGCTCAGCCAGCCGCGGCTGGAGGTCGCGGTCCGGCTCAGCCAGCCAGCGCCTGAGCTGACGCTGCGCGCCAGCCTGATCGACCCGGCCGGCGCGGTCATCGCCACGACTGAGACGCCCGCGCCGCAGCCTGACGCCCTGCTCCGTTTCGATCACCTGCCGCCGGTGGCGCTGTGGACCCTGGATCAGCCGGCGCTCTACACGGTGGAGGTGACGCTGCTGGCCGCGGGCCAGCCGACCGACGCGGTCAGCAGCCGCTTTGGCTTCCGCACGGCCGAGTTTCGCCCGGACGATGGCTTCTACCTCAACGGCCAGCGGCTCAAGCTCTTCGGCCTCAACCGCCACCAGATCTACCCCTACATCGGGGTGGCCGCGCCGGCCCGGCTGCAGCGCCAGGACGCCGAGATCCTCAAGTTTGAGCTGGGCTGCAACATCGTGCGCACCTCGCACTACCCGCAGTCGCCGCACTTCCTCAACCGCTGCGACGAGATCGGCCTGCTGGTCTTCGAGGAATTCGCCGGCTGGCAGCACATCGGCGACGCGGCGTGGCAGCAGGTCGCCCTGGCCGAGCTGCGCGCCATGATCGAGCGGGATCGCAACCATCCCTGCATCATCCTGTGGGGGGTGCGCATCAACGAGTCGGCCGACGACGACGCGTTCTACTCCCGCACCAACGCGCTGGCGCACGCGCTGGACGACACCCGACCCACCGGCGGCGTGCGCGATTTCCTGAGCAGTTCCCTGCTGGAGGATGTCTACACCTTCAACGACTTCTCCAACTCGGTGGCCGAGCCGACCCGGCAGCCGCACCTGATCACCGAGTTCGCCGGCCATATGTACCCCACCAAAAGCTGGGACGGCGAGGAGCGGATGGTCGATCATGCGCTGCTGCACGCGCACGTCCACGACCGCCAGATGGGCAACCGGCGGGTGGCCGGCGCGATCGGCTGGGCCGCCTTCGACTACAACACCCACATCGAGTTTGGCTCCGGCGACCGCATCTGCCACCACGGGGTCATGGACATCTTCCGCCTGCCCAAGTGGGCGGCCTATTTCTACGAAAGCCAGCAGTCGCCGGCCCGGCGGGTGGTGCTGCGCCTGGCCGCGCACTGGGCCCTGGGCGACAGCGCGGGCGGCGCGGCCGACAGCATGCTGGTTTTCAGCAACTGCGACGAGGTGGAGGCCACGGTGGGCGAGCAGGTCGTGGGCCGTTTCCAGCCCAACCGCGCCGATTACCCCAGCCTGCCCCACCCGCCCATCACCATCCGCGGGCTGAACACGGCGCTGGCCCACAATCAGTACAAGTTGGGCGACCTGCGGCTGGTGGGCTATCTGGACGGCCAGCCGGCCGCGCGCCTGGAGTTTCCCGCCGACCGCCTGCCGCGCCGCCTGCTGTTGACCGCCGACGCCGACACCCTGGCCGCCGACGGCGCCGATATGACCCGCCTGGTCATCCAACTGGTCGATCAGCTGGGCAACCCGGCGCCCTTTGCCATCAAGATCGTCACACTGGAGGTGGAGGGGGAGGCCGAGCTGATCGGTGAAAATCCCTTCCCCGTGGTGGCCAGCAACGGCGCGCTCTACCTCAAGGCGCGCCATCAGCCGGGGCTGGTTCGGGTGACGGCCAAAACCGATGGCCTGCCCGCGGCGACCGCGACGGTGGAACTGCTGGCCCTGTAACCGTGAACCGACGAGACTTCGGAAGTCGCCGCATCGGCCGTGTCTTGCCAGTGAAGCCCCTTGCCGTCAAGAACCTGGCATAGCTTCAACCGGCGACTTCCGAAGTCTGAATGCACCAGAGGATATAGGCCATGCGCATCCGCACCCTTGTCGCCGCAGACGCGCCCTGGTATCGCCAGCTCATGCTGGAAGCGTATCGCACGGCCGCAGACGCGTTCACCTCAACCGCCGAGGAGCGCAGCCTTGAGCCGATCTCCTGGTGGGTGGCGCGCATCGCCCACCCGCAGGGTCTCAGTGTCGCATTCGGCGCCGAGGAGGAGGATCGGCTTGTTGGCGCTGTGGCGCTGGAGTACTCGGCGCGGCCCAAGATCCAGCACACTGCCCTGCTGATCGGCATGGTCGTCCGCGAGCCGGCCAGAGGCCAGGGCGTTGGCCGGGCGCTTCTGGCGGCAGCCATCGACCACGCTGCCCAGCGCCCAGGTGTTCAGATCATCCTGCTCACGGTCACAGAAGGCAACACCGCGGCGATCCACCTCTACCAGCAGGCCGGGTTCCAGGTGTGGGGCATTCAACCGCTGGCCATCGCCACCCCTGCCGGCTACAAGCGCAAGGTCCACATGGCCTACCGCTTGCCGGACCCTGTGCAGGCGGCCATGGCTTGACATCCAGAAGGCATCCAGAGACATCCATGCTGACCATCGATCTTGAGACCGCCCGCCGGTTTATCCTGGGCAAACAGGGCCTGTGGCCCGGCCGGCGCTGGCAGGGCAGCCCTGGTGTGGCGCAGGCCATGCGCGCCATGGAGTATCTGCAGCTCGACCCCTTGCAGATCATCGCGCGCAGCCAGGACATCGCGCTGCACAGCCGTGTGCTGGGCTACACCCCTGGCCTGTGGGAGGAGGCCACCTACCAGCAGCGCCAGTTCTTCGACTGGGGCGGCTGGCTGGCCGCCCGGCCCATGGATGAACTGCCGCACTGGCGCGTGGTCATGGCGCGCGAGCGTGAGCACAACGCCCGCCTGCGCAACGTCGCCCATGAGCACGCCGACGCCATCGTCGAGATGCGGGCCGTCTTGCAGGAGCGCGGCCTGGCCAGCAACCGTGACTTCAAGATGGCGACGCGCGTGCGGACGCAGAGCTACCGTGGCCGCAAGGACAGCGCGCTGGCCCTGTACTATCTCTGGCTCACCGGCGAGGTGATGACCCACCACCGCGAGAACTTCGAGCGCGTCTACGCGCTGGCCGAAGCGGTCGCGCCGGCGCATCTCATGGCGCCCAGCGACCAGGAGGAGGCGGACCGCTTCCTGATCAAAAAGGATATCAGCTTCTCCGGCCTGTCGCGGGTGGCTCGCAGCAGCGACACCTTTCACCGCGGCGCGCCGCTGGACCGCGCGCGGCAGATCATCGAGGGGCTGCTGGCCGCCGACGAGATCGTCGAGGTGCGGGTGGAGGGCTGGAAGGCGCCGCACTACGCCCTGCGCAGCGACGTCGATGCCTTGCAGCAGTTGAGCGCCGGCCGCATGCCGCAGGAATGGGCGCCGCTGGCCAGCGACACGACCGAGGAGGTCCTCTTCCTCGCGCCGCTGGATCACGTCAGCGCGCGCGGGCGGGCCAGGGTGCTGTTCGGCTTCGACTACGTGTGGGAGGTGTACAAGCCCCAGCCGCAGCGCAAGTTCGGCTACTACACGCTGCCGGTCCTCTGGGGCGACCGGCTGGTGGCGCGCTTCGACAGCAAACTGGACCGGGCGTCCAGCACCTTCATCATCCTGGGCCTGTGGCTGGAGGATGAGGCGCTGGGCCGTGACGAGGCCTTTGCCGAGGCCTGGGCGCGCGGGCTGGCGCGTTTCGTCGCCTTCCTCGGCGCGGGCAGGCTGGATGCCGCGGCCATCAGCCAGCCGCTGCTGCGGCTGCGGGCGGCCGTGAGAGGTTGATGGTCGCGAACGTCAGCTATAAAGCTCGATGGGAGACGAGCCTTGAGCCAGGTGCTTTGACACTGACTGGCTGGGATGATAGAATGCAATCTATCAGCGAGAAACCAGAACCAGATTGGAGGCTATCATGCTGCCATCCCTTACTTTGGATGATTTGAAGCGCGAGGCGCGGGATTTCGCAGTGGGCGAGTCGTCGCACCATGAGCCTCTGTTGTTCGGTGTGACTGACGGTAAAGCCATCGGAACCTATTTTGAGCACAAGTTCCGCCATCATCTTCAAACGAAGTTTAGCTTTGAGGCAGGATCATCTGCCAGGGGTATCGATTTTCCGGAGCTGGGCGTTGATATGAAAGTGACCAGCCTGCGCCAGCCACAGTCTTCATGTTCGTTTCGCTCGGCGCGGCAGAAGATTTACGGCCTGGGCTACTCGCTGCTCATCTTCGTCTATGACAAGACCGATGACGAGGCCGCCAGGACAGGCAACTTGACCATTGCTCACACGATCTTTGTGGACAGCGCCCGCACCGCCGATTTTCAGACGACCACCGGGTTACGCCGGGTTGTCGAAAATGCTGGCAACATAGACGACATCATCGCTTTTCTTCAAGAGCGTTTCCTGCCGGTGGATGAGATCACGGCACAGGATCTGGCGGAAGAGATTCTGGCAATGCCGCCAGAGACAGGCTACCTGACCATCTCCAATGCACTGCAATGGCGGCTTCAGTATCGCCGTGTGATCGAGCAGGCAGGCCAGATCGATGGTGTTCACCGCATTCTGTAACGGGCAGCCAAGATGATGAGCAAGCAGACCAAGGCGATTTTTGGCGACTTCCAGACGCCTATCGAGCTCACGCGTGATGTGGTCGAATTGGTCCTGGCCAGTGATGCTGCCTTTGCTGCGGTGGTCGAGCCCACATGCGGAGTGGGCAGCTTCTTGCTGGCCACGAGTGAGCGATTGGGGCCTGCCGCCAGCTATTTCGGCTTCGAGCTCAACCCGTGCTACGTCAAAGCGTGCCAGGATGCTGTTGGCAACGCTGGCATTGAGGCGCAGATCCAGCAGCAAGACTTCTATGAGATGGACTGGAAGACCCTCTTTGCCCGGCTTCCAGCCAGAGTCCTGGTCATCGGTAATCCACCCTGGGTTACTAATGCTGCACTGGGAGCAATGGGGGGCGACAACCTGCCGGTTAAGTCCAATTTCCAGGGCCACAACGGCTTTGCCGCCAAGACGGGCAAGGCCAACTTCGATATCTCTGAATGGATGCTGATCCAGTTGCTGGAGAGCCTGCGCGGCCGGCCGGCCACGCTGGCCATGCTGTGTAAGACTGCCACAGCACGTAAGGTGTTGCGCCATGCCTGGCGCAATAATTTCGACCTGGGCCGCTGCTCTCTCCATGTGATCGATGCCGCCCGCCATTTCGGTGTGTCCGTCAATGCATGCCTGCTGTTGGCGCACACTGGTGTCTCGAACGGCGACCAGCGCGCGACCATCTATCAGGATCTGAGCTTCGCGCAGCCACTGCAGGTGATGGGCATGGTGAGCGGTGAACTGGTGTCGGATACAACGGCCTATCTCGAACTTCGGGATCTGGACGGCGTGGAATACCGGCGCTGGCGCTCGGGCGTGAAGCACGACGCGGCGCGTGTTATGGAGTTGGAGCGAGTGGCCGGCGGTTACCGCAACGGTCTGGGTGAAACGTGGCCGCTGGAGCCGGATTTCGTCTATCCGCTGCTGAAGTCGTCCGATTTGGCCAATGGCCGGCTCTCCCCGCGGCGCTACGTGCTGCTGACCCAAAGCCGGGTCTCGGACGATGCGGCCGAGATCGAGACCCTGGCGCCAGCGACGTGGAGCTATCTGCATGACCATTGTGCTGCCTTCGACGCGCGTGGCAGCTCGGTCTATGCCAATCGGGCGCGTTTTGCCATGTTCGGGGTCGGCCCCTACACGTTCGCCCCGTGGAAGGTAGCCGTCTCGGCGCTATACCAGGATCTGCGCTTTCAGGCCATCGGCAGCCTTGACGATAAGCCGGTGGTGCTCGACGACACCTGCTACTTCTTCCCCTGCCAATCTCGTCAGGAAGCTGAGTTCTTTGCCAGCCTGCTCAATGCCGAGACAGGCCAACGCTTTTTGCGCTCGCTAATCTTCTTCGATTCAAAACGGGCTATCACCATCGACACGCTGCGCCGCATCGACCTGCTGAAGCTGGCCGAGCGCTTGGGCCAACGCAAGCAGGCCGCGGCTTACCTGGTCGACGCGCCTTTCGAGAAAGGCGCGCAGCAGATGCTGTTGTTCGATGAGCAGGAGACGTACCGGGTATGATGGACACCCTTGAGATTGATGGTTACCGCGCGACGGTCCAGTATGATCCGGATATCGACATGTTCCGAGGCGAGTTTGCCGGCCTCAACGGCGGCGCGGATTTTTATGCCAAGGATATCGACAGCCTGCGCAGGGAAGGCGAGATTTCGCTCAAGGTTTTCCTGGACATGTGCGGCGAGGACGGCGTGGAGCCGCGCAGGGAGTATTCGGGCAAGTTCAATCTGCGGGTCTCGCCCCAACTGCACGCAGCCGTCGCCATGCGAGCAGCGGCTGATGGCAAGAGTCTCAACCAATGGGTGACGGATGGGCTGGATAAGTCGGTGCATTGACACCGCGCGGCTGGAATGGTAGAATGCCGTCAGAAGAATCGTGGTTGAGAAAGTGACCGACGGAGTACTCTATGTTCGAGGCTGAACTCAGGCGAATGCGGGACCTCATTCGCGCCCGTCGCTATGTGATGACGCTGCACGCTGATGATGAGATGGATGCCGACGGACTGTCGATCTTTGATGTCGAGAGCGTGGTTCTCACCGGCGTGATTACTGAGCGCCAGCGAGACCGTACGCCCGACGAATGGAAGTACCTCGTGAGCGGCCGGTCCTTGGCGGCCACGGCGGTCACAGCAGTGGTCAAGTTCAGCCCGACCGGCAAGTTGGTTTTCATTACGGTCTTTCGAGGAAATGGTGACTAGCGATGATCTGCGACATCTGTGGTAATGAAGGAGCACAAGTGCGGCGTGTTTCGCGCAGCTACGGCCATGGGCCTGATCTGTTCGTCATCGAGAACGTGCCAATCGTCAGTTGCCCGCATTGCGGCGAAAGCTACCTGACCGCCGAGACCTTGCACGAGTTGGAGCGCATCAAGCTGCACCGTCACGCATGGGCGCAGCAGCGCTCCGTGCCTGTAGCGGCGTTTGCGTGACCGTTAATCGCCGCCAACGCCCATGACGCCAGGCGAGACCGAGGACGAAATCCGCGCCGACGAGGAACAGTGGCAGCGGGAGTTCGCAGCCTCGCGCGAGCAGTTGCGGGCCATGGCTCGCGAAGCGGCGACTGAGTTTCGTGCGGGACAGTCCAAGCCTATGGCCTTCACAGCGGATGACTGGACCGACCAACGCAAGGGCATCCATTAGCCTGATTTGAACGCGGACATCGGTGTTGACAACGCGCTCCCAAGGTAGCTGATCTGTCGAGACTGGACCAACACCCACCAGGGCCAACCCTATGTGGTTCCAGCCGTGACGTTTTACGAATGCCCGGTCTGCGGAGAGCGGGTGTTCGAGCGTGAAGCGGCGGCAAAGATTCGGGTCTACACACCTGCTTATGCCAGGAAGCCGACCAGAGTGCGGAGCGCAAAGGTCAATCAAAGCGACGCCTCGACACAGGCAGTATCCGCGACCGGGAATTCGTTTTGACACCGGCCTAACCGGGATGGAAAATTGCCTGACCAAGTACATCGAAAAGGCATCTGGAGCATTCGGGTGACTGGCAACTGGCGGATCACGTTTGTGTTTGCTGGTGGCGACGTGTTCGATGTGGACTTGGAAGACTATCATTAGGAGCGAGTGCTGTATGCCGATGAAGACCCCCCCCATCCTGGCGGTGTCGTCAAAGACTGTATCGAGGACCAGGAGCTGTCTGTTACAGAAGTTTGCTTAGGTCGCCTGCTAGTTTGTCACCGACCGCTGGGTGTAGCTCCGCGATCTAGTCAGACTTTGCTCAATGGAAGGTTCAATCCCATGCGGCGCAGGACATTACTGCGGAGAAACTGGTGCCGTATGACACCGGCCACATGTAAGAAAACTAACGCCAGGAATAGACGGGTCATCAGAAAATGGGCCTGGATCGTGAGAACCGTGCGATCCAATACCGCCGGATCGGCCGTGAAAGGGGTCGTGTTGTTCACCACAAAGGTACCCATGCCACTTATCCCGATTCCCAACAGGACGATGTAGATACTCCACTGGATAATGCTGTGCAGCCAGATATTCCATTTTTCAGTCATCCCCTCCGGAGTGGGCTGGGGATTGCGCAG
>JACSRL010000049.1 GCA_014879765.1 Anaerolinea sp.
GGCGAACTCCATTCGCTGACGTGGGGCCTGGCGGAGCGTTTTCCCCAGCGGCTGAGGCCGCTTGGTGCTGTCAGGCGGCGAATTCCATTCGCTGACATGGGGCTGCCCGACGGCGCATCCCATTCCTTGCGTGTCCGTTTCCAGATTCCCCCGATCTGTGATAAGATTCCGCCATCGATCGTGTCCTGTCCCCAAACCCAGCCTCCAGGAGAACCGCCGTGACCGAGTATCCAGAGCCGATGCAAGAGCTTGCATCCTCGCTGCCCAGCCATCCGCAGGCCGCGCCGCCGGCGGCCGATGGCCTGGTCGATTCATTGGTGCGACTGGGGGTGGGCGGCGTCTCCCTGGGCGCGCGCATTGCGCGCCAGCCGCTGGCCCTGTTGGGCGAGCTCGGCGGCCAGCGTTCAGACGCCGCCCAGCCGCCTGCCGCCTCGGAACGAGCCATGGATGTGGCCGTGGGCGCGGCCGTCGAAACGGGCGAGCTGGCCCGGCGCGGCGCACAGACCGTGGTGGGCGTCCATCGCCGCGTCTGGCGCATGACCGAGCCGGCGCGGCGGCCGCTGGACGCGCTGGGCGTCACCGGCCTGGCGCAGCGCCCCGTGCAGGCCGTGGCCGAGCGGGTCGAGGCGCAGCTGGACACGCTGCAAGCCATCGGCCGCGGTGAGGTCGATGCCAGTCGGCAGCGCGTTCTGGGTACCCTGAGCGGAACCATCGACGGCATCATCGCCTATCTGACCGACAATCGCCAGGTCGATGCGCTGATCGATGCGCAGCTCGACCGGCTGCTGCCGCTGCTGGCTGAGCATCCGGCCGTGGAGCATCTGATCGACGCGCAGGTGGAGAAGATCCTGCCCAAGCTGGCCGAAAATGCCGCCATTCAGCAGTTGATCGCCGCCCAGGTGGACCTGCTGCTGCCTGAGCTGGCGCAAAGCGCGGCCATTCAGCAGTTGATCGCAGCGCAGGTGGACATGCTGCTGCCTGAGCTGGCCGAAAGCGCCGCCATCCATGACCTGATCGCGGCGCAGGTCAACCAGATCCTGCCTGAGCTGGCGGCCGATGAGCAGATCGCACTGCTGATCCGCGCGCAGGGCGACAAATATATCGACTATCTCAACGAATACCCCGAGAAGGTGCGCAACCTGGTCTCTGGCCAGGGGGTTGGCCTGGCCGGGCAGTTGCTGGATGAGGTGCGGGAACGCACCGTCACCGCCGACTCCGTGGCCGAAATGGTGGTGCGCAATTTGATCAAGCGGAAATCACGCAGCGACCTGCCGCCGCCGCCAGAGAACGTGCAGGCGCGCGCCGCATCACGGGTTCTGCCCTCTGATTTCGTCCGCCAGAAGGGGAACTCCAATGACCGCTAATTCCAAGGGTCTGCTCGGCCAGTATGCCGGCTTCATCAGTCGCGCTGTCGGCCAGATCGCCGATGTGTTGATCGTCATCGGCGCTATCGCCATCGTCAATGGCTCCATCGCCCTGACTCTGGAGCTCTTTCTGGACGTTCAGGTGGCGGCGTGCCCAACCATCGATTGGCAATTCGATTGGCAGACTCTTCTGTCAGGCGCGCTGATTTGTCATGCGGCCAATTATCTGCGCATCTTCCTCAGCCTGGTGATCAATCCGTTCTATTTCGCGTTGTTCTGGGCCCTGGCTGGACAAACGTTGGGTCAATACCTGATGGGCGTGCGCGTGGTGCGGGCGGATGGCAAGCGCCTGACCTTTGCGCGTAGCCTGGTGCGCTGGGTCGGGCTGGTCGTCTCGCTGGCGCCTCTGGGGCTGGGTTTTCTCTGGTGTCTGTGGGATGATCGTCGCCAGATCTGGGCCGACAAAATGGCGCACACGGTGGTGGTCTATGCCTGGGATGCCCGGCGCAACGAGTTTCTGGTAGATCGGCTGCGCAACCGGTTGCGCCGGCGGGGACGCCCCAGAGCGTGGCCTGTCGTCGCGCCGACTGTGGCAGCCAAACCGATACGCCTGGAGCTGGTGCAGGTGGAGCTGCCGGTGAGTGTAGCCGCGCGCGGCGGGGGCGCCATTCGCGTGCTGCAAGAGGCGGTGCGTCGCGGCGATGTCAACATCCTCACCTCCACGGTGCTGGTCAAGGACGAAAACGGCGCGGTGGGCTACGTGGGCAGCAGCGACCTGGCCGAGGGTGACGAGTCGAGCGAGACCGAGGCGGTGCTGGCCAGCGATCCGCGGCTGAGTGCGCTCAACCTCGAGTCGTTGATGGGCGATGTCCCCCTGGGCAGCGCGATGTGGTCGATCGTGGTCGAGGACAGGTATCTGGTTCCCGTGTTGACCACCTTGACCGCGGCCAAGGCCGCGGTCAAGGTCTTTGATCTGGATACGCCAGCCCACGGCCCCATCAGCATCGCCAGCCCGGTGGCCGCGGCTGGCGCCGAGCTCGCGGCGGTCTGAGGCCGGATCGCCGCGAGCAGATTTCGGAACTCGCCGCAGACCGGCGACTTCCGAAATCTCAGCAATCTATGCCTGGTCGAACTCCATCCACACCTCCCCCTGGCCGTTGGAGACGCAGAAGCGGTAGTTCAGGCTGTCGCGCTGGCCGTTGCCGTCCAGCACCCAGATGACGTAGCAGCCATCCACGCTGCCGCCCAGTGCATCCAGCGACAGCTTGTGTTCGTAGTTGTAGAGCCCGCTGGGCCCGGCGCGCATGTCCCCCGTCCAACTGCGCACGCTGTCCGGCACCGGCAGTTTGCCCACACTCTCTTTTTCCAGCACAACAAAATAGCTGCCCTGCGGTTCGTTGTTGCGCCCGCTGTGGATGAAAGCCAGCGTCAGCTTCAACTCGCCGCTGCTGTTGGTCATGGTGGGACCGCCGCGCAGGCGGAACTTGCAGCCATCGCCCCCCAGCGCGGCGCACTCGGCCGCGTCGTTGGAGGCCGGCGGCGCCGGCGGCGCGGTGGGGGCAGGCGGCGCCGCTGTGGGCGGCGTGATGACCGCCGGCCGCGCGGTCGGTGTGATGATCAGCGGCGGCGGCGTGGCCGTGGGCGGTTCAGCGGTGTCCGTGGGCAGCGCCGGGGTGTCGGTGGGTACCGGGGTGTCGGTGGGCACGGGAGTGTCGGTGGGTGTGGCCGTGGCACGGGCGGCCTCGGTGGCCGCGGCGTCGGCCGTCTGTGTGGCCATGGCCACGGCCGCGCTGGTGGGCGTGAAGGTCGGTTGCAGCGTCTTGGTGGGGGTGGCGGTGGGCTCCGGCGCCTGCCTGCCGCACGCGCTCATGGCCAGTGTGACCAGCAGCAGCGCCAACAGAACCCCAAGGATGCGGCCTCGGGTGGGCCGTTGCGGAAAAGTAGGGTAAGTCAAGATCTGGTTCCTCGCAGTTGTGAAATACAGCAGGCGATTATAGCACTGAACCGGCGATGCCCGAAATCCCAGTTGAGTTGACGGTCCAGACTTCGGACGGCAAAGCAGGCCGGTTGAAGTTATGCCAGGTTCTTGACGGCAAAGGGCCGCGCTGGCAGGACTCGGCCGGTGCGGCGCCGTCCGAAGTCTCGTCGGTTCAGCGATCTGGCCAAACTGTGCTACAATAGGCCGGGCTTCAGGCCATGCAAGCCCCACACGCGCACAGCACCTCACCAAACACAGGAGTCCCCATGCAATACCGTCATCTTGGCCGCTCTGGCCTGCAAGTTTCAGCGCTTTCCTTCGGCGCCTGGGTCACCTTTGCCCAGCAGTACGGCGAGGACCTGGCCTTCGACTGCATGAAGGCCGCCTACGACGCCGGCGTCAACTTCTTCGACAACGCCGAGGTCTACGCCCAGGGCCAGGCCGAGGTCGTGATGGGCAATGTCATCCGGCGCGCCGGCTGGAAGCGCTCCGACCTGGTGGTCTCCACCAAGGTTTTCTGGGGCGGCGACGGCCCCAACGACACCGGCCTGAGCCGCAAGCATGTCATCGAAGGAGCCAACGCCGCGCTGGCCCGCATGCAACTGGACTACGTCGATCTGATCTTCTGCCACCGGCCGGACATCTACACCCCCATCGAGGAGACGGTGCGGGCCATGAGCTATCTGGTCAACAGCGGCAAGGCCTTCTACTGGGGCACCAGCGAATGGAGCGCGGCCGACATCATGGAGGCCTACCAGATCGCCCGCCGCGAGCATCTGGTTCCGCCCACCATGGAGCAGCCACAGTATCACATGCTGCACCGCGAGCGGGTCGAGAAGGAATACGCCCGACTCTACCAGGAGATCGGCCTGGGCACGACCATCTGGAGCCCGCTGGCCAGCGGGCTGCTGACCGGCAAATACAACGACGGCATGCCCGACGGCACCCGCATGAGCCTGGCCGGCTACGAGTGGCTGCGCAAGAACCTGGAGAGCCCGCAGGGCCAGGCCAACCTGGCCAAGGCGCGGCAACTGGCGCCGCTGGCCGCCGAGCTGGGCTGCACCCAGTCGCAGTTGGCCATTGCCTGGTGTCTGAAAAACCCCAATGTCAGCACGGTGATCACCGGCGCCAGCCGGCCGGAGCAGGTGGTGGAGAACATGGCCGCGCTGGCGGTGGTCGAGAAGCTGACGCCGGAGATAGTGACCCGCATCGAGGGCATCCTGGACAACAAGCCTACACCGCCCAGCGATTATCGGTGAGCGGCGGGCGAGTCCTGTTTATCAGATCACAGAAGGAGGTTCTATCATGACACACCAATCTCAGCGACGATGGACAACCGTTCTGGTTCTGTTGCTGATCACCGGCCTGCTGGCAGCCTGCGCCGGCATCCCGCAGGAGCTCGCGACGCCGGCCCCGGCCGAGACGCCGCTGATCGGCATGGCCAACCCGGCCTCGGTTCACTGCCAGGAGCAGGGCGGGCAGTTGGAGATCCGCACCGGGGCCGATGGCGGCCAAGTTGGCTTCTGCCTCTTCCCTGACGGCAGCGAATGCGAGGAATGGGCCTTTTTCCGCGGCGAATGCCAGCCGGGCCAAATCAGTTCGGGCGCCCCCGATGGGCCTACCAGCGAGCCGGAGGTGGCCAACCCGGCTGCGGCCTTCTGCGTCCAGCAGGGCGGCCAGTCGCAGATTCTCAGCGACGAGGCCGGCAATCAGGTGGGCAAGTGCCTCTTCCCTGACGGCAGCCAGTGCGACGAGTGGGCCTTCTATCGCGGCGCATGCCGGCCGGCCGGCCAGGCCGCGCCGACGCCCGCGCTCTCCGGCGTGCCCGCGCCCGAGGCGGCCGTGGGCGAGATTCTGGCCCAGATCCAGCTTCCGGCCGACGCCTATTCGGGCGAGCCTGCCGTTCTGCCGTTGGTCGCGCCCGAGGGCAGCCCTCCGCTCTGGGCCCTGTACAGCACCGGCATGCGCAACTACGAGCTTGACCCGGTTCCCTCGCACTTCCTGGCCATCTTCACCCGGAACGACGCTGGCTGGCAGGAGCTGGCGCGCATCGACCTGGACGCCCCGCCGGCTGAGGATCGCTACCTGATGGAGCCGCTGCCCGACTACATCGACGCCGGCGGCGTGCAGCAGGTGGCCATCGAGCCCAGCCGCGTCTGGCTGACGGTGGACGGCGGCGCCGGCGCGCACGGCGGTACCTTTCAACTGCTGAGCTTCGACGGCCAGGCGCTGGCCCTGGAGCTGGCCAGCTCAGCCGCCAGCCCTGGCGCCGGCTTCATTGCCGATGTCAACCAGGATGGCCAGAACGATGTGGTGTTGGACGTCACCGAGCCGTACATTTTCTGCTACGCCTGCGGCGTGCGCCATCCTTATTTCCAGGTTCACACCTGGCTGGGCGATGCGCTGCTTCCGGTGGAGATCTCCGCCTTGCTGATGGGACAGCGGGGCACGCCGCCTGATGTGGCCAACAGCGCGGCGGTGACGCTGGCCGAGGCAGGCCTCTGGCCCGATGCCCTGGCTAAAATCGACGAGGCGGTGGCGCTGGCGGGCGGTGAAGACCTGCCTGCGGGGGCCGGTTCGCTGCTCTGGAATCAGGCGCTGATCCGCCTGAACCATGACGCCCTGTTGGCCGCGGCCGGCGACAGCGCCTATCCGCTGCTGGCCCAGGTCTTCTACGGCGACTACGCCGCGGCCGTGGACCTGATGCGCGCCTACAGCGCCGAGGAGATCTTCAGCCCGGAGACGCCGCTGGTGGTGGGCACGGCCGCCGAGGATTGGCAGGCTGAGCTGAGCGGCTACCTGGTCGCCAGCGCCGACGCCGCGCTGGCTGTGCAGCCTGAACTGGCCCCGGCCGCCTTCGTGCGCGCCTGGGGCCGCTACCTGGCCGATCCGGCCGACCCGCGGGCGATCATCGACGCGGCCCGCGCGGCCGAGCTGGCGCCCGACGATGCGCTCTACGCCGCGGCCGTGGCCGCGCTGCCGCCGCTGCCGCCGTCGACCGCACAGAGCAGCCAGGAGCCGGCCGTGCGCATCCGCTTCGCGGCCGGCGGCACCTCGGCCAGCGTGCCGGGCAACATCGGCCCCGGCCAGGTACGCCAGTACGTGCTGGGCGCGGGCGAAGGGCAAACCATGACCGTCAGCGTGGCCTCGGCCAGCAGCGGCCTGGCGCTGGCCATCTGGGGCGCGGACGGCACGGTGCTGCTCAGCGACCACGCCGGCGCCACCGAGTGGCAGGGCGTCCTGCCCGCCACGCAGGATTACTTCATCGGCCTGTCGGGCGCGACCGAGCCGGCGCTGTATCGGCTGAATGTGTCGATACCGCCGCTGAGTGAGTGATGCGTGAAACGTGATGCGTGAGGCGTCAGACGTGAGGCGTGAGACGTGAGACGTGAGACGTGAGGTGTGGAGCGTGAAACTGCCATACTGCGGACACAGATCATACAAACACACTCACGTTTCACGTTTCACGTTTCACGTTTCGTCCTATGGAGCAACGATGCCATCCACCATGAAAGCTGTGCGGCTGACCGCGGTGGGCCAGCCGCTGGAGATGCAGGAGATTCCCCGGCCGGCTGTGGGGCCGCTGGATGTGCTGGTGCAGGTGCGGGCGGCCGGCATCTGCCATTCGGACGCGCACTATCGCGCCGGGGTGTCGCCGGTGTATCCGCTGCCCATGACGCTGGGCCACGAGGTCAGCGGCGTGGTGGCCCAGGTGGGCGAGCTGGTGACGGGCTGGCAGCCGGGCGACCGGGTCTGTCTGCACTACCTGGCCACCTGCGGCCGCTGCGCCTATTGCCACCGGGGCATGGAGCAGTTCTGCACTGCCGGCCAGATGATCGGCAAGCAGCGCGATGGAGGCTATGCCCAGTTCATCGTCGTGCCGGCGCGCAGCCTCTTCCCGCTGCCTGATGAGATCCCCTTCGAGCAGAGCGCGGTGATGATGTGCTCCTCGGCCACTGCGCTGCACGCGCTGCACAAGGCGCGGCTGGCGGCGGGCGAGAGCGTGGCCATCTTCGGCGTGGGCGGCCTGGGCATGTCAGCCATCCAGTTGGCGCGGGCGCTGGGCGCGCTGCGCATCTTCGCCGTGGACCTGGACGCGGGCCGGCTGGCGCTGGCCGAGCAGTTGGGCGCGACCCCGGTCAACGCGCGCAGGACTGACAGTCCGGACCAGGACTGTCAGTCCTGCGTCGCCGACGAGATACGCCGTCTGAACCGCGGCCGCGGGGTGGATGTGGCGCTGGACTTTGTCAGCCTCCCGGCGACGCTGCGACCGGCCATCGCCAGCCTGGCCCCCTTTGGCCGCGTCGTGGCTGTGGGCCTGGGCGATCAGCCGGTGCCCATCTACCCCTACCAGGAGCTCATCAACCGCGAGGCCGAGATCATCGGCTGCTCCGATCATCTGGCCAGCGAGATCCCCCTGCTGACCGAGCTGGTGCGCCGCGGCAGTCTGGACCTGACGCCGGTGGTGACGGAGCTGATCCCCCTGGAGGCCGCCGCCATCAACGCCACGCTGGACCGGCTGGAACGCTACGGCGCGGGCGGGGTGCGGACGGTGATTCGGGTGTAAGGCCGCTATCTTTGTAGCTCCTTTACCTCCTGACTTCCCATCTTCAGACTCTGGGCATCCATCCATTCTGTGCTACAATCCTGCCCTGGATCGGATGACGATGAAAGATCAGAGCTCCACGACGAAATGCGCGGCCGCGCTGCTGGCCTGGGTCGACGCTGGACACCTGCGTGACCTGCCCTGGCGCGCCGAGCCGCGCGATCCCTATGGGGTCTGGGTCAGCGAGATCATGCTGCAGCAGACGCAGACCGCGACGGCGACCCCCTATCTTCAACGCTGGCTGGAACGCTTCCCCACGGTCGAGACGCTGGCCGTGGCCAGTCTGGACGAGGTGCTCAAGCTGTGGGAGGGCCTGGGCTATTACAGCCGGGCCAGAAATTTACATAAAGCTGCCAGGATCGTCGTTGACCAGCACCAGGGCCGGCTGCCGGCCGAGCGGCGGGCGCTGCTGGCGCTGCCGGGCATCGGCCGCTACACGGCCGGCGCGATTCTGAGCATCGCCTTTGGCCAGCGCGCGGCCGTGCTGGACGGCAACGTCAAGCGGGTGCTGGCGCGGGTCTACGACGTGGCCGGGGAGATCGGCAAGTCGGCCACCGAGACCGAGCTGTGGCGTCTGGCCGAGGCGCTGGTGGAGAGGGTGGAGCCGCAACAGGCCGGGCCGCTCAACGAGGCGCTGATGGACCTGGGCGCGACGATCTGCCTGCCGCAGAGGCCGCGCTGTCTGCTCTGCCCGCTGCACGATTTTTGCCTGGCGCGGCAGCGGGGCACGCAGGAGGAGCGGCCGGTGCGGCCGGCCCGCAAGCCGCTGCCGCATCTGGACGTCACCGCGGCCGTGCTGCGTCGGCCTGGCCACCCTGAACAGTTTCTGATCGCCCAGCGGCCGCCGGAGGGGATGCTGGGCGGGCTGTGGGAGTTTCCTGGCGGCAAGCGACATGCGGGCGAAAGCCTGGCCGAATGTCTGCAGCGCGAGATGCAGGAGGAATTAGGGGTCGAGGTGGCGGTGGGACGTCTGGTGACCAGCGTCAAGCACGCCTACACGCATTTTCGCATCACCCTACACGCCTTTGAATGCCAGTGGCTGGCTGGCGAACCGCAGCCCATCGGCGTGGCTGACTGGCGCTGGGTGACGATGGATGATCTGGCGAGCTATGCCTTTGCCGTGACCGACCAGAAGATCATCCTTGCGCTGGCTGCGTGTCTGAGCAGCTAAGTAACTGTCCAAAATTAACTTGGTGCTCTGGCCGGTCTTCGACCGAGCCAGCCCGCGACGTTATTTTTTGACAGGTACTCAATTTACCGGCTGTGCTGCAACAGGCCGGCAACGTGGGTCTCGATCTCGCGCAGCGTAACAGGTTTGACCAGGTAGTCATCGGCGCCTAACTGGAGGCCTTTCTTGCGGTCATTGTCCTGTCCGCGCGCCGTGAGCACCATGATCGGCACATCGCTGATCTGTCGCAGTTGCTGGCACAGCTCCCAGCCGTCCATGACCGGCATCATCACATCCAGGATCACCAGATCCGCTGGGTGTTGGTGAAACTGATCCAGTGCAGCCTGACCATCGTTGGCTGAGATCACATTCCAATTGCGGCTTGCCAGAAAGATGGTCAACACTTCGCGCCAGCGGGCATCGTCATCAACCACCAGAATGTTGGGTTTGTGCGTCATTGTCGGGTTATTCTAGAGGGTTCTGACATCATTCGATCTGATGTTCCAGCGGGTTGGACTGGGGCAGGGGCAGAGTCACCACAAAGCGCGCGCCAGAGGCAGCGCCGTTGTCGACGGTCAACGTGCCCTGATGAAGCTCGATGGCCTGCTTGGCCAGCACCAGACCCAGGCCGCTGCCTGAGACGCCCAATTGTTGGGCGGTGCTTCCGCGATAGAACTTGGTGAACAGCAGGGGCAAATCCTGGGGAGCAATGCCCGGGCCACAGTCGATCACCTCGACGATGACGGTCGATGGACCGCGCCTGGCGACGATCTCTACCGCTGCGTCGCGTGGGCTGAACTTGATGGCGTTGCTGATGAGGTTCTTGATGGCGCCGTAGATCCAGCGGAAGTCGGCCATGATGGGCGGCAGATCGCTGGCGACGTCGGTGTGAATGGAGACTCCGGCCGCGTCAGCCTGTACTGTCAGGCTGCGCGCGGCGTCGGACACCAGGTCGCCGACGGGCACCGGCGTCAGGTCAAGCTGGACGCGACCCGATTCCAGCCGGGCCAGATCCAACATCTCATTGATGAACGCCGAAAGGCGATCGGTTTCGTCGTTGATCACCGACAGGAAGCGGTGGCGCAGCGCCGGGTCCTGTTCATCCAGGCCTCCCAGCAGCAGCTCGGTGTAGCCTTTGATGCTGGCCAGCGGGCTGCGCAATTCGTGCGATACATTGGCCACAATGTCGTTTTTCAGTCGCTCGACCTCCTTTTGGCGAGTGATATCGGCGAAGTTCACCAGATAGCCATCGTGCAGCGGTGTGACGCCCAGCAACAGGTCCAGATGTTGGCCGTTGGCTTGCAGGGCCACTTCGGTTGGCTCCAACGGCGTCCCCTCTTGGATCACCCGCGCCAGGGCATTCTGCTGGCCGGCCAGATCTGGGCCCAGAATGGCCGTCAGTGGCTTGTCTTGCAGGTCTTGGAGGCTGTGCCCGGTGAGCAGCTCAGCGCTGGGGTTCATCGCCTGGATGCGCAGCGCGCGATCTACGACGATTATGCCGGCAAAGGCGGCTTGCAGAATGGTCTGGGCGCGCTCTTTCTCCTCCAGCGCAGCGCCATACAGCCGGGCATTTTGCACCGCGATTGCCGTTTGGTTGGCCAGGGTTTCCAGGGTGCGCTGCTCATCGGGCGTGTAGGGTATCTCGGAGCGCTTAGGGCCCAGCACCAGGATGCCTATCAGATCTCCACCGACCCGCGATCCGATGAACAGTTCGATGTGTGCTGCGGCCAGGTCGGCGCGTTCTTGCGCCCATAAGCCCTTGAACTGCGGCCGCAAGGCCAGATCGCTGGCGGTCAGGACGTCGTCGTGTGTGGCCAGCCAGGTAATCAACGGGCTGTTGGCTTTGAAGTGCAAGGCGGGCGATTCGCCGGCGCCCCGTTCAGTCAGGGTTACGAACGCGCCGGTCTCGCGGTCGCGAACCAGGAGGATGACCCTGGAGATCTGCATCGTATTGACCATCTCCTCCAGAATCAGGTCAGCCAGTTGACGCAGATCCAGCACGGTCGCCACCTTTCGGCTCAAACGCTGTAACATCGCTGCCGCATCGTATCTTCCGCGGAAGAAGCGCCGGTCTATCCGGTCCTGAACGCGCCCCTGGCCTGGCTGCAACAGCGCTGCCACCAGGACGGCCACCGCCATTGCCAGGATGGCGCGCGCGCCGCCGGTCAGCTCCAGCAGATCGATGCCCAGAAAGACGATCAGCAGATAGCCGATGATCACCAGCCCGGTCGACGCTGAATAGGCCAGGCCCTTGCGCGCGATCAGGTTGAGATCCAGCAAATGGTGACGAGAGATAGCATAGGTGATCAGCAGCGCGTTGATCAGGTTGAAGCCGATGTCCACGGGCATGGTGCCGGCAAGGGGCAGGATATTGCTGAAGCCGCCAATCATCATCAGCATCCAACCCAGCAAGATATACTTGATGCGGTTGCGCAGCGTGAAATCTATAGTTTGCCTGTAGGTACGATGGAGATGATAGGCGGCCACGAACTGGAAGAAGAGATAATACGCGCCGAACAGCGGCATGGCCGGGCCGAACTTGAAGGCGATGAACCCCGACGGATAGACGGCGACGTCTGTGACCAGCAGGCCGTAGAAGTTCAAGACCAGCGTCAGAATCAACGCCACGCCGCCCAGACTCAGGAGCGGATCGCGGGCGTTGCGGCCCAGAAAGCCCTGTACGAAGCCATAGAAGGCCACCGGGGTGATCGCAACGCCCACCAGCATCACCTGGTTCCACTGCCCGGCGTTGGTGCGAGCCAGGTACATCATCAGCGCCCCCAGGCTCCAGATGATCATGCCGCCCAGATACAGAGCAAAGTAGCGGTGGGAGAGTTGCTGCAAGCCGTTATGCAGCGTGATCAGCGCCAATATGCCGTAACAGATCAGCGCCGCTCCGGAAATTGCGCTGAAAATGGCGAGAGATAACGACATTGAAGGGCTCCGTTATGCGGATTGGCCCGACAAGCGCAGGAGGTCGTCGATGATGGTGTCAGTTGCGCCCATGCGGGGCGGTTTGAGATGAGCCAGGTCAGCGCCAGCGGCCTGGCGTTCCAGTTGATACGCGCGGAATGTGCCTGGCTGCAACAGAGTAAGCTGTAAAGGTCGTATTTGCAGCACGCTCTCCAGGTCGGCGTAGAAGATATTGAGCGCCTTGAGGTTTTCGTGGATGCGTGAGCGCACATCGTCGACGGAAGCGCTGGCCTTCAACTCAAGATAGATGTGCAGCCACACGTTTTCGCCATCGATTTCCTTGCGCGCCGTCCAGTCCTCGAAGGGATAGCCGGCATCGAAGACCGCGCGGCCGATCATCGGTTCGTCGATCAACCCGGTGAAACCTATCAGGTCGATCAGGTCATCGGCGCGGCCCGCGGAGACCATGGAGGGCAACGCGATGCCAGCGTCGTCATCGTGCAGCGCGATGAAGCGCACCATGTCGCCCATGCGATAGCGCAGAAACGCACCTCCGTTCAGGCTGGTAATGACCAGCTCATACCGGAGGCCGATCTGCACCTCATTCAGCAACACGGTGGCGGGCACATAGCTTGGGTCTTCGCGGTTGCGGACCCACTCTTCCTCTGGAATGAACTCCAGGAACACCGCATCTGGCAGAAAGTACAGGCCCTTCTTGTCCCAGGCCTGGATAGCCATCGCCATGCCAGATTCGGTGGCTGCATAGATTTCGTAAGGCGTGGCGCCCCAGTATTCGGCGATGATCTCCTTGAAGAGGGTGGTATCGGTGCCGCCGCAGACGACGCCTTTCACCGGCCACAGATCTTTGGGCAGCATAGGCCGGCCAGCCAGCCGGCTGCGCACCAACGCGCGTCCCACACGCCACAGAGCCTGGGGATGGAGCATCTCGCGGGAGAGCTGCTGGCCACCCGAGCCGCTGGCAAAACGCTCGCCCAGCTTGACCAGCACCGACGTGATGGACCCGACGATGTCGATGCCGGTCACCATCGCCATCTTGTAGCTCAGCTCCAGCCGCTCCTGGAAGGTCAGGCTTTCAGTCAGCTCAGCCGGTGGGACGAAATTGAACGGGAAATTCTCCTGGACGCTGACCAGAGCCACGCCGCTGGAATAGGGCCGGGCAGGAGCGTTGTAGACCAGCACATCCCTCTCCTCCAGTCGCACTTCGCCGCGGCGGCGCGCCATGGCCAGGATGAACCCTGCCACGATGCGGTGGCCGGCCTGGGTGAAGATTTCCTGCGTGTAGGGCGCCCATTTATAGGCGCCGGAACGACCGGAGGTGTGGGCCCAGGTCACAGGCTTTTGGGGCAGCAGTTCCTCACGCTGCTCATCGAGATAGGGCGCATAGTCCTCGTAGCGCGTCAGGCGCGCGGTCTGTCGGAATTCCTCCACGGTCGATGGTCTGGACTCGTTGAAAAAGAGCTTTCCCCAGGGCGAGTTGTTCACCAGGGTGAGCTGTTCCAGCAACAGACGTTCCTGCACGGCCATGAACTCAGCCATGGTCAGGTCCAGGAAGCCGCAGTACATCCGCCATACCTCGTCATGGCGGCCCATGCGCAGCAGTTCGACAGTTGTTTGCATCTGATTTTTGCTCCCTCTGACTGTGAGTGTGCCAACCCGCGAGGTGTGATGCCGCCTTAGGCTGGCAGTGCGTGGATAAGGATCCCGCTGGGATACCACGGATAGCGTGACGGGATGGTCTGGAGCGAGATGTTGCGAAAGCCTTGCTCGATCAATAGCCGCTGCCACTCATCGGGTGTGCGCACATTGTTGAAGGCTTCGATCTCGGCCTGGGCGCGTGTGCTGCGCAGCGACAGGCCATAGCCGATCAACAGGGCATGCAACAGCACGGCGCCGGCCGGAGAACGCCAGAAATTGTTGGCGCAGACATCTGCCAGCACGATCCGGCCGGTGGGCCGCACCACGCGGCGCATCTCGGCCAGCGCCGTAGGCACATCCATGTGGTGTGTACCCAGAGCACAGAGCACCGCGTCAAAGCTGGCATCGGCCAGCGGCATGGCCAGAGCCGAGCCGCACACCAGCGGCGCCCGTTCGGTCCAGCCCTCGGCCGCCAGCCGCTGGGCCGCCTGTGTTAACATGGCCGGTGTGATGTCCAGCCCGTAGACCCGTCCTTGGGGACCCACCGCTGTAGCCGTGCGTGAAGGCAAAGCCGCGGCGCCGGTTGCGATGTCCAGCACGCTTTCACCGGGAGCAATCGCGGCCATAGTGAGGAACCGCGTCAGGAAGTCGCGGTATGAGACGCCCCAGAACATGCGCAGCTCACGATCCACCGTGGGCTCATATTCCGCCGCCAACTCGGTGAATGCCGCGATGACCAGGTCACTGTCGCTCAGTGCCTGTGTATTCCTGGCTGAACCATGCATGTTTTGGGCATTCATCTTGTTCTTTACCTGACAGCCATGATCCAGTAAACCCTACATGAACAATTATACCCAGCTTGTTCTGTCTGGCCAAGATCAGTGACGCGCGATTATCGATAAAAAAAGTAACTGCTCAGGCTCGGCATTAGAAACCGGGTTTTTGTCTTGCAGACCAAGGTCATGGCGCCGTGAAA
>JACSRL010000233.1 GCA_014879765.1 Anaerolinea sp.
GTAACCCGTAACCCGTAACCCGTAACCCGTAACCCGTAACCCGTAACCCGTAACCCGTAACCCGTAACCAGAGAAGCCTTCCATCAGCGAACGGTTCCGAGTTACGCATTACGTGTTACGCATTACGCATTACGTGTTACGCATTACGTGTTACGCATTACGTGTTACGCATTACGCATTACGTGTACTTGATGCGCGGATCCACCACCGTATACAAAATATCGCCCAGCAGGGTCGCGAGCACCGTCAGCACGGCTGAGATGAAGATAAAAGCCAGGGCGATGTTCCAGTCGCTGCGGTTGAGAGCCTCGAAATAGAGGCGTCCCATGCCCGGCCAGGCAAAGACCGTTTCGGTGATGATCGCGCCGGCAAAGAAGCCGGGGATGGTCAACACAGCGATGGTGACGAAGGGGATCAGCGCGTTGCGCAGCGCGTGCTTGACGATCACCGTTTTCTCCACCAGCCCCTTGGCGCGCGCCGTGCGCACGTAGTCCTGGCGCATCACCTCCAGCATGGAGGAGCGCACAAAACGACTCCAGGTAGCCATGTAGAAAAAGGTCAGCACAGCCACCGGCATGAGGAGGTGCAGGAAACGATCCAGCGGGGTGCCTGGCGTGACGCGGGGCAGCCAACTGGCCACCGCGTAGGGGCGCACTGCCTCGCGCGTGCCTGGCGGCAGCTTGGGCAGCCAGGGGAACTGTTCCTGCAACAGGTTGGGGAAAACCGTGAACACCAGAATCATCAGCAGCCCGAAGAAGAAGGTGGGCATGGCCGAGCCGATGAAGGAGATGGTGGTGAAGGTGTAGTCGAACTTGGAGTACTGCTTGATCGCGCTGTAGATGCCGATGGGGATGCCGATCAGGAAGGAGAGAAAGGTCGAGATGATCATCAACTCCAGCGTGGCCGGCAGGCGGGACATCATCTCACCCCACACCGGTCGTCCGGCGCGAATCACCGTCGACTGGCCGAAGTCACCGCGCAGAATGCCCTTGCTGGACCTGATCGCCGGATGGAGCGTGGGAATGTCGGAAAGGAGGACGAACTGATCGCAGCCCGCAGGGATCACAACCGCCTGGCCATCCTGGACCACCACCTGCTCATCGCGCGGCAGATAGCAGCCGACCGCCAAGTTGGTGAAGCGTTCCTGCCCCGCGATGACGATGGGGCCGTTGGGCAGCCCGACCAGCCAGCGTGAGAAGCGGAAGGGCCAGTAGAAATCCAGCTCATACTGGGCGCGCAACCGAGCCAGATCCTCGCGCGTGATGCGCCGCTGCTGCTGCTGGATGCCGGCCAAAGGCCCGCCAGGAGAGATGTTGAAGAGGAAATAGGTGAAGAGCGCGGCCAGGAATACGACAAAGAACATCTGGATGATGCGGCGAATCAGGTAGTTCGTCATTAGCTGCCTCCTGACTGATAAGATTTACGCCCCCGGCGATGCACAGCCACGCTCTGTCGCCCGAAAGCGGGCCAGACGGGCAATGTTCACCTGCAAAAAGCGACCGGCGAAGCGCTCCGGCGCCTTGAAACCACGGGACTTGTCACTGGCGGTAGGTGCAGTCAAGCAAAGCGCCCATCAAAACAGGCTGCGCGCGGGGCAACCTGCCTGTCCGACCCGTTGAAAATAGCCATGGGCTTTGCTGACAAAACGGGCGGGCCCATCCAGCGGACGTGGCCCGCCCGTCGATACGCGGTCACCAAGAACCAGCAGCCAGGCTGAGCAGGGTGTTTGCCTGCCCAGCCTGGCCAAGGGGGACTTACTTGGTGTAGAGGTTCATGTCGATGTGCTCCCAGGTGGAGGAAGCGCTGATGTCGTACTTGACTGCGCCGGTGGCCTTGGCCGCGTCGATCACAGTCTGCACCTCGGCGCCCGCACCCAGGGTCGAGTCATCCAGGTAGTCCACGTCGCCGTTGAGCAACTGGGCCACAGCCTGGTTGGTGTCAGCCACGAAGACGTAGATCACGTTGGGGGTCTTCACCTCGCCGCCCCAGTAATAGGGGTTGGCAGCCAGGGTCAGCGACTGGCCCTTGATCCACTCGGTGACATAGTAGGCGCCGAAGGAGAGCGGGGTCTCGGCGATCTCGGGCAGGGTCTGCCACTCAGCCGCGGGCACGTCCTTCAGGTTGCGGCCGTCGGCGAGCACCTGGTGGCTGGGGTAGATGCTGAAGGGGAAGAGATGGTAGGTGGGATCCTGGTAGCCAGGCGCGTAGGTGACGGTGGTCTCCAGGGCGCCGTCGGCAAACGTCACGTCCACGATGGCGTCGCACAGGATGAAGGTGGTGGCGCCGGATTCGCGGTCGCAGTCGAACTGATGGCCCAGCTTGATGTCCTCCACCGAGCCGGCCTGGCCGTCGCTCCAGGTGTAGTCCTGCAGCTTGTAGGTGACCTTCAACTGCTTCATGGGCACGGTGCCGTCGCCGGTGTACTCGACCACATTGCCATCCGCGTCGAAGACGGAGACGCCAGCGGCCAGTTCAACGGTGTCGCCAGCCGTGTTGTAGACCTTGTCGCCGGCCTTGGCCTCGACAGTGTCGTTGGTGGCCAGGCCGCTCTCGATGGTCGAAAGGCCGTCCTGCAGCACCGGCTGGAAGTCGTAGCTGTACTGGGAGACGATGACACCCTTGGCCGGGCGGTCCACCAGGCGCTGGGCGGCCATGCTGGAGACCAGGGCCAACATGCTGTCGGGCTCCTGGGTCATGCCGATGACGATGGTGTCGCCGCCGTCAGTCAGGGCCCACTCGTGCAGGTTGGTGGTGGCGTACTCGGTGGCGTCAGGGATGATGCCTTCCAGGTTGGCGCTCCAGGCCTCGGCCTCGGCGCGGTTGAAGACCGGGATCGACACCACATCCTTGGCGAATTCCTTCTGCACGATGTCATAGGCCGCCACGCGGTCGTCGCGCAGCAGGGTGTTGGTGGCCTTCACCACCGCGTCGCTGGCGGTCTGGTTGCACCAGCCCATGTAGTTCTGGCCTTCCCAGTTGTTGCTGGGCAGCGGGATCTGGTTGCAGGCGTAGAGCGTGCGGCCGGCGGGCTCGGTCTGGCCGACCCAGGCGAAAGCGCCCAGCTCGAAGTCGCGGCGGGCCAGGCCCGTCGTGTCGCCGAACCACCAGGAGCCAGGGGTGAAGTTGGGCAGGATCTGGATGCCGCAGGCAGCCATGTTCTGCACGAAGACGGCCGACCAGGTCTGGCGGAACTGGGCGGTGGTGGTGGTGAATTTCAGGGCCAGCGCCTCACCCTTGTCGTTGGCGCGAACGGCCGCGCCATCGGCCAGGGTCCAACCAGCCTCGTCCAACAGCGCCTTGCCAGCCTCAGGGTCGTACAGCGGCATGTCGGTGTAGGGGCCGCTGTACACCCAGTGGCTCTTGGGCCAGGGGGAGTCCATCAGCAAGGAGTCGGGGTCTTCCACGTAGGGGTAGACCGAGGCGATCAGGGCCGCGCGATCGGTGCAGTAGGCGATAGCCTGGCGCACCTTGGGATCGCTCAGGATCGGGTGCGGGGTGGTGTAGTCTTCCACATTCACCTGCACCTCTTCCTTGACGACGACGGTCTGCTCGACGACCTTCTCGACCTCGGTCACGACGGTCTGCTCGACGACCTTCTCCACGACCTGGGTCACGACCTTTTCCACAGTTTGAGGCGCAGGCTGCGGGCAGGCGGCCAGGACCAGCGAGGCGATGACCAGAACGGCCACCAGAGAGAACAGTTTGAACTTCTTCATCTTTCTCCTCCGAAACAGATTGGATGCTGCTGCGCGCCGCTGAGAACACTGTCATCCAACGGGGCGCGCACGTCGTTGGCGACAGGTGTGAGTTGGGGCCAGATGCCTGGACCCGCAGACGGGGCTTCGAAGCGGAATGGATGTGGCGAGACGGGGCTTGTCAAGGGCAATGCCTGCCTTGAGTGGAATCGTCCATGTCGCCAGCGCCGCAAACTCGAAATGCGTGCGGGCCACTCACTCTGGACGCCTGTATTATAGCGAGACCGGGGAATCTGACAAATCACACGCGAGCACGTGACTATGCGCCTTCTGGTTGCGGTCCAGGCGATCTGGCGAATTTGACGACACCATGATAAAATAGCTCTGGCAGATAAATGAGTTCTCCAGCTTTTCCTGCCTATCTGAAGAAACGTATCATATCTTTAAGGACGAGGAATGATGAACGCCTATTCTGTAACTGTGGACTTGCCGGAAATTCTCTTCAAGCGCATTGAACGCACCGCCCAAGGGTTGAACCAACCTATGCCTCAGGCATTGCTCAAGATCGTGGAAAGCAATCTGCCCTCGTTAGATAAAGTTCCTGTACCATACCGAACAGAGCTGGAGGCCATGGAATCATGGTCGGACCAGCAGCTTTGGCGCAGTGCGAAAGAAGCGATGTCTGACAGAATGCAGCAGGAATTGGGTGATCTGCTTGACAAGAACCGACATGACAACCTGAGTACGACAGAGCAAGCCCGGCTGGATCAATTGCACGCTGAGGCGAACCGGCTGATGCTGCGGAAATCCTATGCGTTGGCGCTTCTCAAGTGGCGCGGCAACCAGCTTACCACGTTCAACGCCACTCGGATCGCTAATTGAACCATGTCAAAGGCGTATATTTCCAAGCAACTGCGCTTAGCCGTAGAGCGGGCGGCAGGTCGGCGCTGTGGCTATTGTTTGACGCCTCAGGCTATTACCGGCGCCGCTTTGGAGATAGAGCACATTTATCCAGAAGTTGCCGGGGGATTGACGGAAGAAGAAAATCTGTGGCTGGCTTGCACCTCTTGCAACCGCTACAAGGGAAGCCGGACGCACGGCTATGACGTTGTGAGCGGTGAACACATACCCTTATTCAATCCTCGGCGCGATCTGTGGGGTGGGCACTTCACCTGGTCCGAAGACGGAACCGAAATCATCGGCACGACACCATGCGGCCGCGCCACGGTATCTACGTTACGTATGAACAACGGCGAAATGGTGGGCGCCCGGTCTCTGTGGGTCCAAAGCGGCTGGTGGCCGCCGGAAGCATAGTGTGTCGGTCTTCTCGCTATAACTCTGCCCTGTTGTCAGTCTTTACTCCACGTGACAAATTGATTGCCGTTCAGCGCGTCATAGGTGCGCTGCACGCCGGGGCGGGTCAGCCAGGCGTCGCGGTAGAAGAACAGGGGAGCAATCGCCGCGGCTTTGTCGTTCAGAATGCCCTCGGCTGCCTGGTAGAGCGCCTGCCGCTCGGCCGGGTCGCTGCTCTGCCCGGCGGCCGCGGTCAACTGGTTGAAGCTGCGGCCGTCCGCGGCCAGCGGCGCGTTGGCGCTCTCCGCCCAGCGCAGCCGGTCTACCCCGCTGTCGGTGTTGAACTCCTGGCGCAGCCAGTTGTCCTGGTCCGCCAGCTCGCCGCAATAGCCCATGCGCCAGACGTGGGGCAGTTCGCCTGCGCCGTCGCCGTTCAGCAGACTCTGGTACTCCGGCCACGGCAGACTGGTCACCGTCACCTCGATGCCCAGGCCCGCGCGCCACATGGCGGCCACGGCCTGGGCGCTTTGCGCCGGGCCAGCGGCCGCGTTGTGCAGCAGGGTCAGGGTGGGAAAGCCCTGGCCGCCGGGATAGCCCGCCTCGGCCAGCCAGGCCTGCGCCTGGGCCAGCGCCTGCGCGTAGCCCCAGCCCCCCTGCGCCTCGGGCAGCGCCCAGGGCGCCACAGCCGGATCGCCGGCCGCGCTGCCCCAGACCATGGCCGGCGCGAAGGCGTTGGCCGGCAGCTCACCGCCGGCCGTCACCTGCTCCACCACCTGCTGGCGGTCGATCGCGGCCGACAACGCCCGCCGCACCAACACATCGTCCAGCGGCGGCAGGCTATGCGTAAAGCCGTAGTATTCGCTGCATGAGGTGGGAACGAAGACCAACTGCGCGCCCAGCGTCGGATCGGTCGCGATCGCCTGCCGCTGCTCCGGCGGCACGGCGACGCTGTCCAGCTCGCCCGCCCGCCAGGCGGCCAACGCCTGCTCGGCCGGCAGCATGGCCAGCTCGATCCGTTCGACGTTGCCGCCCGCTTCGACCCAGCCGGGCCAGAGCGGGTTGCGCGCCAGGGTCAGGCTGTCGCCATGAAACCAGCCGGCCAGCAGATAGGGGCCATTGCTGACGATATGGCCCGGCTCGGTCCAGGCCGGGCCATGCTCCTGCACCGCGGCGGAAGGCAGGGGGTGGTTGATGGGCAAGGCGACGATGGCGGGAAAGTCGCCGGCCGGCGCCGCCAGGGTGAACTCGACGGTGGTATCGTCCAGCGCCAGGACGCCCACCCCCTCGACCAACGCCTGCACCTCCGGGGCGCTCAGGCTGGCCAGATCGGCCGTGCGCAGCGCCTGGCAGCCGGCGATGACCTGGTTCAGCGCCGCCTGGCTGGCGCCGGTGCGCGGATCGCAGGCACGACGCACGGCGTAGACCACATCGCCGGCCGTCACAGGGCCCAGGGCTGTCACGCCGCTGGCCGGTCGATAGCTGACCCAGGGCACGTCGGCGCGCAGGGTGAAGGTCCAGCGCAGGCCGTCGGCCGAGACATCCCACGCGCTGGCCAGCGCCGGCTGTACCTGGCCCTGCCCGTCGACGCGGGTCAGCCCCATGAAAAGGTTGGCGACCACGTCCAGGCTGGCGGGGTCGGCGGCCAGGGCAGGGTCGATGGAGGAGGGCTCGCCTCCCAGGTTGAGGCGCAGAGTCACCGGCTGGAGGCTGGGGTCGGGGGTGGGTGTCACCTGGACGACGCGCTCGACGATCACGGTCTCGCGCACCAGCACGGTCTGCACCGCGGGGACGGCGGTGGGGGTGGGGCGCTGGCGGGAGCACCCGGCGGCCAGCAGCAGAAGCAGCAGCAGGCAGGCGGCCAGACTCCACAAACCAGGCGTCGTCCTGGCTCGGTCAGAGACCGGCCAGAGCGGGGAGGCGGCCAGACTCCACAAACCAGGCGTCGTCCTGGCTCGGTCAGAGACCGGCCAGAGCGGGGAGATGCTCGTCCTGGCTCGGTCGGAGACCGGCCAGAGCGGGGTGGTGCTCGTCCTGGCTCGGTCGAAGACCGGCCAGAGCGGGGTGGTGCTCGTCCTGGCTCGGTCGGAGACCGGCCAGAGCGGGAGCGGGAGTTTATTCTTAGGCGATGATGCCTTGTTGGAAGGAGTTCTCATGTTGAGGAAGGATGAAGGATGAAGGATGAAGGATGAAAGATGAAGGGGGAAGGAGGAATGGAATCACCATGTGGGACACATATCACGTATCACCCCTGCGGGTCACGGGTCACGTTTCACGTTTCACGTTTCACGCCAATGTAGCGCAACATGGCCAGGTATTGCCGGCCCACCAGCTCGCGGCGGTAGTTGGCCTCGGCCAGGGCCCGGCCGGCTGCGCCCATGCTGGCCGCGTGCGATGGGTCCAGCAGCAGACGCTGCACCCGCTGGGCCAGGCCGGCCGCGTCGCCGGGCGGGGTCACATAGCCGCTGCGACCGTCGGCCACGATCTCGGCCACCCCGCCCACGCCGGTGGCCACCACCGGCCGGCGCGCGGCCATGGCCTCCATCAGCACGGCCGGCGCGGTCTCCTGGCGGCTGCTGAGCACGGTGACGGCCGCGGCGGCGTAGGCCTCGGCCAACTGCGGCTGGTCCAGCGCGCCCAGAAAGTGGACGTGCGCGGCCAGGTCCAGGTGGTCGATGGTCTGCTGGACGCGTGCGCCGAAGGGGCCGGCCGGCGGCCGGCCGGCGATGCGCAGCGTCACCTGTGGCACAGCCTGGCGCACCAGGGCCAGCGCCTGGAGCAACAGCAGCGGATCCTTGCGCTCGTTCATGCCCCCCACCATCAGCAGCGTGGCCGGGTCAGGCTGGCGCTCAGGCGCCTGAAAAAAAACCTCGCCGATGGGCACGTTGATGCGGTAGAACTGGGCGCGGGTGCGCTGCTGGTACTGGCGCAGGGCGTAGTCGTTGATGGCCACCAGATGCCGGGCCGCGCGCACCAGCAGCCAATCCTGCGCGACGGTCAGCGCCAGATCCAGGCGGTTGCGCCAGCGGCGAAAGGCGCGAAACTCCTGGCGCGGGATGCCGTGGATGGTGACCGCGGCCGGAAAGCCGCTGCGCACCGCGGCCAGGCCATACTCCGACTCGTGGGCGCTGATGGCCGCGGGCTGGATGGCGTGCAGCGCCTCGATCAACGCCGGCACGGCCGCAGCGCGGCGCAGCGGCTGGCTGCGCCGCCGCGGCAGTGGTACGGTGTGTACGGTCAGCGGCGACTGGCCGGAGAGGACGACGGCCGCGGCCGCGCCGGCCGGCGCGGGGAGATAGCGCAGCACGTGGACATCGGCGCCGGCCGCAACCAGTCCCGCGGCCAGGTTGCGTCCCACGGCCCACACGCCGCCGGCCGGGGCGGTGTCGTCGTCAGGATAGTGGCAGAGAAGGGCGATGCGCATGGGCGGAAGAATGGTCAATGGTCAATGGTCAATGGTCAATGGTCAATGGTTAATGGTCAATGGTTAATGGTCAATGGTCAATGGTTAATGGTCAATGGTCAATGGGGGAATGGGGGAATGGGGGAATGGGGGAATGGCTAACGCCTCACGCTTCACGTCTCACGCTTCATTCACGATCTGCTGATACACCGCGACTGTCTGGTGGGCGACGACGGCGGCGCGGAAGCGGGTTTCGGCCTCGCGGCGGGCGGCCTGGCCCAGCCGCTGGCGCAGGGGGGCATCGACCAGCGCCTGGCGCAGCGCGGCGGCCAGGCCGGCCTCGTCGCCCGGCTGCACCAGCAATCCAGCCTGCCCGCCGGCCAGCAGATGGCGCACGCCGCCCACGGCGCTGGCCACCACCACCCGGCCCGCGGCCATGGCCTGCTCGATGGCCACCGGCGCGGTTTCCTGCCACGAGGGCAGCGCCAGGCAGGTGCAGCGGCTGTACTCGGCCTGCATGGCCGGCTCATCCAGCCAGCCCAGAAAGGAGACGGCCTGGTGCAGCCCCTGATCGGCCACGAACTGGCGGCACTGGGCTGCATAGGCCGCCTCGGAGTGTTCATCGCCCGCCAGACGCAGCCGCGCCTCAGGCATGACCCGATGCAATTCGGCGAAGGCGTGCAGCAGGCCCAACACATTCTTGCGCCGGATGATGCGCCCGGCGCAGAGGATCACGTCCGGCTCGGCCGCCGCGGGCAGATCGAAATAGGCGTCGGCCACCGGGTTCTCCACCAGGTGCATGCGGGCCGCGGTCATGCCGCGGTAGAACTCGGCCACGTAGGGGCTGATAGCGATGATATCGGCCGCGCGCGCCAGGCTGCGGCGCTCGTACCATTCCTCGTAGCGCCAGCTCAGCTCCTGGCGCCAGGTCAGGCCATAGCGGCGGAAGACCTGCGCCTCCTGCTGGATCACCCCATGCACGGTGATCACGGCCGGCGCGCCGCTGCTCAGGGCCGCATCGCCCCAGGTGCCGCCGCTGTGAGCATGGACGATGGCGGGCGCGATGGCGCGCACAGCCTGGGCCAGCGCGCGTGCGTTGGCGCGCAGCAGCGTCCAGCGCGGCACCCGGCGCAGACGCAGGGTGTGGACCACGATGCCCTCCCGCACCTGCACGCTGTCCGCGGCCACGCTGCTGCTGGTGGTGAAGATGTGAATCTCCAGGCCGGGCAGATCGCGCAGCCCGTGGGCCAACTGCACCACCACCGCCTCCGGGCCGCCGCTGATGCGATTGTCGCGCAGGGCATAGGCGCCCAGAATCGCCACACGCATGGCTACACCTCGCTCCGTTCCGCCAGCACACGCTGGTAAAAGGTGGCCACGGCCCGCACGTGCGCGTCCACCTGGTAGCGCCGGGCGACGGTGCGCCGCGCGGCCTGGCCCAGCCGCTCGCGCTGGCTGGGATCGTCCAACAGGCGCAGCAGCGCCGCGGCCAGCGCGGCCGCGTCGCCGGCCGGGGCCAGCAGGCCATCCTCGCCGTGGGTGATGATCTCGGCGGCGCCGCCCAACGCGCTGGCCACCACCGGCCGGCCGGCCGCCATGCCTTCGATGATCACGCGGCCAAAGGGCTCCGGCTTGACCGAACAATGCACCACCACATCGGCCGCGGCCAGCACCTGGGGCATGTCGCTGCGAAAGCCGGCCCAGCGCAGGTGGGTGTCCAGGCCCAGCGCGGCGGCCTGTGCAGCCACGCGCGCCGCATAGCCCGGCCCGTCGGCCTCCTCGGGCTGGCCCACGATCACGCCATGCACGGCCGGACGGACGGCCGCCACCTGGGCCAGCGCCTCCACGAAGATGTGCTGCCCTTTCCAGGGGGAGATGCGGCCGGCCATGGCCAGCAGCGGCGCGGCGGGGGGCACATCCAGCGCGGCGCGCACCCCGGCCACCTCCACCGGCCCGGCAAAGTCGGCCAGATCCAGCGCGTTGGGGATGATGGCATGGTGGCGCAGCCGCGGCGTGGCGGCCAGATGGGCCTGGGCGATGGCCTGGGAGATGAAGATCATGCCGTCGATGCCGGGCAGCAGCCAGCGAGTCTCGGCCGGCGTTGCCAGGTCGAAGCTGCGACAGTGGCAGATGGCGGGCACGCCCGCGCTGCGGCTGGCCAGCGCGCCGGCCTGGTTGAGGGAGAGCACGTCGTTGAGGTGTACCAGGTGCGGACGAAAGCTGGCGATGATCCGGCGCAGGGCCAGGGCCACGGGCAGCTCGTCGCGGCCCAGCCGGCGCACGCCGCCGGCCGCGTGCCAGAGGCGGGCGCGGCCGGGGTTGCTGCGCATGGCCTCGGCCAGCCGTCCCGCGGGCGTCCGAACAGGTTCAGGACGCCCCGGCTTGTCGGGGGGTATGACAGGGTGAATCCGGGCGAGATCAGGACGCTCCGACTTGTCGGGGGTCTCCGGCGTTGGGGGGCGGGGCAGTTGGCGCTCCCAGCGCGGGGTGTGGATCCGCGCCACGGGGATGCCGGCCTCCTCGAAGCGGGTGAAAGGATTGACCGCGGCCAGCGCGACCAGCGGCTGCACCTGGCGCCGATCCAGATGGCTGACCAGGTGCAGCAGGCTGATGTTGGAGCCGCCAGGGCTGGGACAGAGGTCGATGTAGAGAACACGCAACACGACTGACTATGCCCCTATGGTCTATGGCAGCGGCGTGTGCCACAGGTTGGCAACTGCCATGATGTCATTGACGTCGATGATGCCGTCGCGCACCAGGTCGAAGCGCGGGTTGTAGGTGGGCATCCAGGCGACCGCGTTCCAGGCGCCGGCCACCAACTGCACGTCGACGATGTCGATGACGCCGTCGCAGTTGACATCGCCCGGCGCGCAGGCTTCCGGCTTGATCAGCGCCAGGGCCGGATCGCCGGTCAGGCCATGCCCCACGGCCGCGCGCTCATTCTCCGGGGCATTGCTGGGCGAGCTGGGCAGGGCCGCGTAGGTGCGGGCGCGCGCCACCGTGGCCGCCGCGCCGACCTGGGTGATGCCATCCTCCATCACCGCCTCGACAAAGTCGGTCAACAGGTGGGTCTGCGGCATCAGGGTGTCGAAGGTGACGCCGGTGAAGCCGCCGATGGTGCCCTTGCCGGCCGCGCGCAGCAGCCCTTCGTCGATGCCGTCGTAGCGCTCCGACACGAAGTAGCCATTGGTGCAGGAGGAGACCAGCAGGAAGGGCAGCGCCGGGTTGGCGGTGAGCTGATCGATCCAGTAGACGCGGAAGAGCTGTTCGTGGGCCCAGGTGGTCATGCTGCCGTGGCCGGTAAAGTGCAGCAACATCTGCCCCTGGTTCCATTTGCTGACGATGGCGGCCCGGGCTGCGGCCAGATCGGTGTAGACCCAGGGATCGGTCGGGCAGTTGTTGACGCCGGGCACGCAGAAGTAGACGCGGTCCACCTGGAACTGCGGCTGGAGGGCGGCCAGGGTCTCGTCGCTGGCCATGTGGAACTGGGTGCCCGCGCCGGGCAGATCAGAATCGGGGTTGTCCGCCACCCACAGGGTGTTGAACTGGCGGCTCTGCGGGAAGGCAGGGCGATAGTTGAGGATCTTGTTGACCACCGCGCTGGTCTCGGCCGCACTGTTCACCGGCAACCGGCTGATGATCATCTCCCCCAGCAGATCGTCTCCCTGCACCCGCACGAAGGCGTTGTCCGACACCGATGCGCCGCTCCAGTAGTCGAAGCCGCCCTGGTAAGGGGGGATCCAGTTGGGGCGCAGGGTGAAGCCGCCCGGCTGATAGCTGCGCGGGTTGACCGAGCCATCGCCGATCAACAGCACATAGGTCGGCGCCGGCCGCTGGTAGGCGCTATAGGCGTAGGCCAGATAGCTGCGGATGGCGTCGGGCGACACCGAGCCATCGCTGAACAGGTCGTAGATCTCCTGCACATTGACCATGCGCACCGTCAGGCCGTTGGCCGCGTGCATGGCCGCCAGCGGCTGCGCGGCCGTCATAAAGGCGGGATGGGCGATCATCAGATAGTCCACCTGCTGGTTGACGTCCAGCAGGGTGCTGCCCTGCCAGAGGGCCACGGCGGCCGGCTGGCGCACCTCGGCCGGCGGCACCACCAGGAAGCGATCCGCGGCGGTGGTGCTGGCCTGCCACTCGATGGTGTAGGGCCCTTCGCCGGTGGCTGCGGCGTTGGTCAACAGCCTGGGCTGGCCGGCCGCGCCCACGTTCAGCAGCCAAGGGGTCGTCGAGGCCACGTTGCTGATCTGGTAGCGCCACGTGCCGCTGTCCGGGTTGTGGAAGGTGGCGCCGGCGAGATACTGCCCGTTGTAGGGATAGGTCAATCGCAGCCAGTCCAGCCAGAAGGCCGAGGCCGCGCTGACCGGCCGCAGCTCGACGCTGTTGGCGCCGTTGACCAGCGCGCCGGCCGGCAGGTTGACCGTCCCCTCCAGCACCCGCACGCCGTTCCAGCTCTTGGACTGCTGCGCGCCGCCGTTCAGGCTGAACTGCACCGTGTAGTTGGCCGGGTTCTGCTGGTCGCCAGCCAGCCAGACCGACAACACCGGCGCCACCGGCGAGGCCGTGTTGACCTTGAGACCGGGGAAGGCGACCACCTTGGAGACCGACACCATTTCCGAGTACCAGTTGTCGTAGAGCACCGGCTGCAGCCACTCCACGTAGGGCCGCTGCTGCTTGTACTCTTTGTTCTCCTCGGCGTGGGCGGTGGTGAGCAGGGTGGTGGCCAGGGTCGCGCCGGCCGGCGCGGCGTTCTGCTGGGCCATGCGCAGGCCGTTGGCGCCGCCCCAGCTCAGCCAGTAGACGTTGTTGTCGTCGGAATGCGGCGCGGTGTTGCGCAGGCCGTAGAAGAGGATGCTATCCGTCGCGTTGAAGACGTTGTCCTCCTCGCCCAGCACGTGGATATGCTGTTCCTGCCCCGCGTCCAGCAGGCGGAAGGTGCGCGGGTTGAGGCTGTTCAGCGCGGCCGCCGTCACCCCGGCGTTCAGCAGGTCGTTGTAGCTCACACGGTAGAGGCCATCGGCGTTGACCGTGACCTTGACCGAGGGATCGTCGTTGGGCGCGCGCTGGGCGGCGTCGGTCGGCGGCGCGACCGGCGCGGGCCCGCTGTGCCAGCCAGCGGCCTGGGCAAAGTTCACGAAAGTCGCCTGGAAGATCGGAGCGAAAAGCCGATCGGCGGCGGCCGGCGCGGCGGCCGGGGCCGGCTCGGCGAAGGTGACGCGCACCTGCATGGCTGTGGCCACCTGCAACTGGCCGCTGGCCGGCTCATAGTGGAAAGGATGCAGCGCCAGCCGCACGAAACGATAGCCGCGGAACCAGCCCTCCTGGGTGATCTCGGCCTGGCCAGCCTGGCCGGTGCTCTCGGCCGCATAGGCCGCCGCGTCGGGCAGCCACTGCTCCACCACCTGGCTATCGCCGGCAGCGTCCTGGACCAGGACGCCGGTGGGCTTGGGGGCCAGCCGATAGCTGCCCGCCAGGCTTTGGCGCTGCACGTTCAGCACCCGCACCGTGAGCTCCCCCGTGGGGGGCACGGCCAGCAGCAGGCCGCGCTCAGGCAGGCTGGGCGCGCCCGGCTGGCCGCCCGGCAGCCAATCGTCGCCGTCGAGGACGATCTGCTGCCAGGTTGTCCCCTGGTGGGCCACATCCTCGATGCGATAGGCCGGCAGAGTCAGATCCAGCACAACGCCGTTGGCTTCGGCGGTCACGGCAAGATCGGGCTGGGCCGGCTGGCTCAGCGGCGCGGCCGCGGCCGGCGCGGCCAGCAATGGGGTCAACACCAAAACAAACAACAGTATCCAATTGAGTCGAGTCATCAAACGTCTCCTGACAGGAAGTAGTCGTTAGTCATCGTTCATAGAGAAGCGCATTGTACCGTCAGCACCCCGTGGCGTCAATCCTGGCGGGAGAGAGGCTGCACGGAGTCGAGGTTTTAGCCGGGTCAGTGCTATTCCCTGCGCGGAGTCGAGGCTTTAACCGGATCGACGCGTCCACCGTTCGTGGGCCAACACCGGCTAAAGCCTCGACTCCGCGCGCAATCTTGACACCTGACGCCTTGGCACGCTACACTAGCGGCGCAATGCAGAAGGCAGAAGGATGGTAACCGCTCAGCCGGCAGGCCAAACGTTGATCTCGTTACGGCTGCGCCTACTCGATCCGAGGGTTGAGTAGGCGTCTGCGCCGTAT
>JACSRL010000758.1 GCA_014879765.1 Anaerolinea sp.
CGAAATATTGTTGCACAAAGCGTTGAAGTGATGTATGATGAGCCAACATCTGTCACTGCTCGCATTGTCATTCTTATTCATCCTGCCACAAAAGATGGGCTGGCCTTGCCGCCGGCCTGCGGGGATGTGGCCCACAACACTACAGAAAGGAGGTGACAGTGTATGACGGCTGATCGTCTCGCTCGTATTATTCTTTTCATTATCTTCGGCATCATCGGTTGGTATGTTGGCACCGTCATCGCTGGTTCATCGGATCTGACGCTGGCTACCCTGAAATGGGCTGTGCCAGCCATGCTGATCGGCGCCGTGCTGGGCGCGCTGATCGCACCCTTCCTCACCACCAAGCCTGCCCGCTGGGTCCGGCGTGTCATCCGGCAACTGGCCGCCCAGGAGATCGTCGCCGGCACCATCGGCCTGGTGGTCGGGCTGGTGATCGCGGCGCTCTTGGCGTTGCCCCTCTCCCGCCTGCCGACCCCCTTCGGCGACATCCTCCCGGCCATCGGCGCGGTGGTCTTCGGCTACCTGGGGATCACCATCATGGTGCTGCGCGCCGACGACATCACCGACATGATGGGCGGTCGTTGGCGCAAGCCGCCAGCCGCCAAGGCCGAACCCAAGGTGGACGAGCCGACGCCGGTGCTGCTGGACAGCAGCGTCATCATCGATGGCCGCATCGCCGACATCAGCCAGACCGGCTTTGTCATGGGGCCGATGCTGATCCCGCGCTTCGTGCTCAACGAGGTGCAGTACATCGCCGACTCGGCCGACGCACTGCGCCGCAACCGCGGCCGCCGCGGGCTGGACATGCTCAACAAGCTGCAACGCGAGTCGGCGGTGCCGGTGGTCATCACCGACATGGACGTGAAGAATGTCCGCCAGGTGGACGACAAGCTGGTGCAACTGGCCAAGCAACTGCATTGCCCCATTGTCACCAACGACTTCAACCTCAACCAGGTGGCCCAGCTTCAAGGGGTCAAGGTGCTGAACATCAACGCCCTGGCCAACGCGGTCAAGGTGCTGGTGCTGCCCGGTGAGATGATCCACGTTCAGGTGATCGACGAAGGCAAGGAAATGGGCCAGGGCGTGGGCTATCTGGACGACGGCACCATGGTGGTCGTGGAGAACGGCCTGCGCCACATCGGCCGCGCGATCGACGTTCAGGTCACCAAGGTCTTGCAGACCAACGCCGGCCGCATGATCTTCGGCCAGCCCATCCTGGACAGCGGCCAGTAGCCATTCAACAAAACGCAACAGCAAGGAGCAAGTTCGCCGATGGCGCTTCAGGTTTACAACACGCTGACACGGCACAAGGAGCCGTTCGAGACCATCGAGCCGGGCAAGGTGCGCATGTACGTCTGCGGCCCGACGGTCTATGACAAGGCCCACGTGGGCCACGCCATGTCGGCCATCGTCTTCGATGTGGTGCGCCGCTATCTGGAATACCGGGGCTACGACGTGCTCCACGTCATGAACTTCACCGACGTGGATGACAAGATCATCAAGCGCGCCCAGGAGAGCGGCGACGATCCCTTCGCCCTCTCGAGCCGCTATGTGGACGAATTTCACCGCCACATCGCCGAGCTGAACGTGCTGCCGGCCACCGTCTACCCCCTGGTCTCCGACACCATCCCCGAGATCGTCGAGATGGTGCAGACCTTGCAGGAGCGCCGCTACGCCTACCCCACCGATGGCGACGTCTACTTCCGCGTGCGTCAGGACGAGGACTACGGCAAGCTCAGCCGGCGCAAGCTGGACGATGTGCTGGCCGGCACGCGCGTCGATGTGGGCGAGAGCAAGGAAGATCCCAACGATTTCGCCCTCTGGAAGGGACAGAAGCCGGGCGAGCCGGCCTGGGAAAGCCCCTGGGGCCCCGGCCGGCCAGGCTGGCACATCGAGTGCTCGGCCATGGCGCTGAAGCACCTGGGCGAACAGATCGACATCCACGGCGGCGGCAACGACCTGATCTTCCCCCACCACGAGAACGAGATCGCCCAGAGCGAGTGCTACACCGGCAAGTCCTTCGCCCGCTACTGGATGCACAACGGCATGTTGCAGCTCAGCGGCGAGAAGATGTCCAAGAGTCTGGGCAACCTTGTCACGGTGGACGAGTTCCTGGCCGACCATGAGGCCGATGTGCTGCGGCTGCTGATCCTCTCCAGCCAGTACCGCAAGCCGTTGGCCTTCAACGCCACGGTGATCGAGGACACCACGCGCGCCCTGGCGCGCCTGCGCAGCGCGCTGCGGCCGGCCTCGGGCCGGACGGAGAGAGGCCCGGAGGCGGAGACGCTGGCCGCGGCCGCCGGCCAGGCGCGCGCCGGCTTCATCGAGGCCATGGACGACGACTTCAACACGGCCGGCGCGCTGGGCGCACTGTTCGAGCTGGTGACGGCCATCAACCGGGCGCGCGATGCCGGCCTGGGCGGCGCACCCTTCCTCGCGGCCCAGGAAACCTTGCTGGAGCTGAGCGGCGTGCTGGGCTTGCAGTTGGCCGTGACCCAGCCCCAGGGCGCCGAGGCCGCGCCCTTCATCGAGCTGCTGCTGGAGCTGCGCGCCAAGCTGCGCGCCGCCAAACAGTACGCCCTGGCCGACGAGCTGCGTCAACGGCTGACCGAGCTGGGCGTCGTGATCGAGGACACGCGCGAGGGCAGCACCTGGCG
>JACSRL010000502.1 GCA_014879765.1 Anaerolinea sp.
GAAACCGGGTTTTTCTCGTGCGGGCATGGTTTTCGTCTGCGCAACGGCCTTTCATGGCGCCATGATCTTGGTCGGCAAGACAAAAACCCGGTTTCTTATGCCTGAGTAGTTGCCATTAATCTACACCTTTTTTGTTACCTGAAGATGGTTACTCGCGGGGCGGGATGGTGCTATGCTTAGGGGCAAGATGAACCAATCCCCGATCCCCTATTTGACCTTCGACAGCGTTGCCAGTTACCGAATCTGTGTGCGCGGGCGGATCACATCCAGCCGCGTTGACTGGTTCCAGGGCATGTCCGTTCGTCCGCTGGCGGCCCAGAGCGGCGAGCCAGAAAGCACGCAACTGGAGGGCGAACTGCGCGACCAGGCCGCGCTGGCCGGTGTGCTCAACACGCTGTATGACATGCACCTGCCGGTGATCTCGGTGGAGTGCCTGCGAGCGCGTCCAGTGGAAGATCTGTGACTGGGTGACAGCGCCGGCCGCCTGGCCGGCGCGCCCACCACAGTCTGAAAGGAGTTGACCTCATGACGGAGTTCGAATCTAAGCGAAAGTTCACTTTCCCCACAGCCTTCACCATTTTGTTCATCTTGCTGGTCGTGATCGCTTTCGCCACCTGGGTCATCCCGTCGGGTTCCTATGATTACGACACCGAGGGCGCTCCGATCCCTGGCACCTATCACCCGGTGCCGGCCAACCCGCAGAAGCTGCTGCAAAGCGCGCTCAAGGGACCGATCAACGGCATGTACGGCATCGAGGACGAGACCGGCAACGTCGACGTCTGGAACTATGGCGAGCTGTTCGGCGCCATCGACGTAGCCCTGTTCGTCCTGATCATCGGCGGCTTTCTGGGCGTCACTATGAAGACCGGCGCCATCAATGCCGGCATCGCCTGGGTGGTCAGCAAGCTCAAGGGCAAAGAGAAGTGGATGTTCCCCATCCTGATGACCATCTTTGCCATCGGCGGCACGACCTATGGCATGGCCGAGGAGACGCTGGCCTTCTATGCCCTGATCATCACAGTGATGCTGGCTGCCGGGTATGATGGCCTGGCGGCCGGCGCGGTGATTCTGCTGGGCGCGGGCATCGGCGTGCTGGGCTCGACGATCAACCCCTTTGCCACCGGCATCGCCTCCGGGTTTGCCGGGACTGACATCAGCGAAGGCCTGATTGGCCGCCTGGTGATCCTGGTGATCGGCACGATCGTGGGGATCATCTTCGTCATGCGCTACGCCGAAAAAGTCAGGAAGGACCCGGCCAAGTCGCTGATCTACGACCAGAAAGCTGAGAACGAGAAGCAGTTCATGTCGGGCAGCGACGCCAGCGCCGAGTTTGGCGAGTTCACCGGCCGGCACAAGGTGATCCTTTTCTTCTTCTTCCTGGCTTTTGTGGTCATGGTCTATGGCGTGATCCCGTGGGCGGATCTCGGCCTGCCGATTCCCACCTGGTGGTGGTGGTTCCCGGAGATGACAACCTGCTTCCTCTTCTTCGGCATCCTGATCGGCCTGATCGGCCGGCTGCCGGAGAGGATGCTGGTCGACACCTTCGTGGACGGCGCACGGGACATGCTGGGTGTGGCCTTGATCATCGCCGTGGCGCGCGGCATCACGGTGGTCATGAACAACGGCCTGATCACCGACACGGTGCTGTACTGGGCGGAGCAGGCAGTCTCAGGGCTGGGCGGCGTCGGCTTCATTCTGGTCACCTACCTGCTCTATCTGCCGCTTTCCTTTCTGATCCCCTCCAGCTCGGGACTGGCCACGGTGTCGATGCCGATCATGGCGCCGCTGGCCGACTTCGCCAACGTCCCCAGCTATCTGGTGGTCACTGCCTACCAGACCGCCAACGGCCTGGTCAACCTGGTCACACCCACCTCCGCCGTGGTGATGGGCGGCCTGGCTATCGCCCGTGTGGGTTACGGAACCTGGTGGCGCTTCGTCTGGCCGCTGGTTGTTTTGCTGGTGATCCTCAGCATGCTGGTGCTGGCGGTGGGCGTGTTGATCTGAGTTCTGGAACGCACATCTGTACTTGCAGGAGATATTTCCCCATGTCATTCAATCTACGCAACCGCTCCTTTGTCAAGGAGCTGGACTTCACGCCCAATGAGCTCAAGTTCCTGCTTAAACTGGCGACCGATCTGAAAGCGGCCAAGTATGCCGGCTATGAGCAGCAGCATCTCAGGGGCAAGCATATCGTCCTGATCTTCGAGAAGACCTCGACCCGCACCCGCTGCGCCTTCGAGGTGGCGGCCCAGGACCAAGGCGCACATGTCACCTATCTGGGGCCGGACAGCTCGCAGATCGGCCACAAGGAGTCGATGAAGGACACGGCGCGCGTGCTGGGCCGCATGTACGACGGCATCGAGTATCGCGGCTTTGGCCAGGACACGGTGGAAACGCTGGCCCGCTACGCCGGCGTGCCCGTCTGGAATGGCCTGACCGACCAGTTTCACCCCACGCAGATGCTGGGCGACTTTCTGACCATGATCGAACACAACGACAAGCCACTGAGCGAGATCGCCTTCTGCTACCTGGGCGATGCGCGCTTCAACATGGGCAACTCGCTGATGGTCATGGGCTGCAAGATGGGCATGGATGTGCGCATCTGCGCGCCGCGCAGCCTGTGGCCAGCCGCGGAGTTGGTTGCCACCTGCCGTGAG
>JACSRL010000655.1 GCA_014879765.1 Anaerolinea sp.
CGCGCCCTGGCTGCTGAACAGGTCGCCGTACACCTGCTCGACCAGCACAATTATCACACCTTTCTGCCGCTGCTCTATCAGGTGGCCGCGGCCGAACTGGAACCGGGACTGATCGCCCGTTCGGTGCGCAGCCTGGTGCGCGGCCAGCGCAACGTGCGCGTCGCCATGGCCGCAGTGCAGCGCATCGACCTGAACCGCCAGGTGGTCTACAGCGATGGGCAGGCGTTGCCCTATGATTATTTGATCCTGGCCCTGGGCAGCGTCAACCACTTCTTTGCTGTGCCTGGCGCCGCGACCCACTGCTACACCCTCAAGTCCATGGAGGAAGGCATCGCGCTGCGCAACCATATTTTGCGCTGCATCGAAACGGCGTCGCAGATGGCTGTGGAAGCAGAGACGCCGGCGGACACGCGGCGCCGCCTGCTCACCTTCGTAATTATCGGCGGTGGCCCCACCGGCGTCGAGTACGCCGGCGCGCTGGCCGAACTGCTCTTTCAACCGCTGGCCAAGGATTACCCTGAGCTTGATCTGCGTCGGGAGGCGCGCGTCATCTTGCTGGAAGCCGCCGACCGCCTGCTGCCGGGGGTGGGCGGCGGCGAGTACGCGGGCAAGCGGCTGGTCGGCATGGGGGTGGACGTGCGGCTGAATTGCGCCGTGGCCGCAATCACAGAGACCACGGTCGTGCTGGCCGATGGGGAGACGATCGCCACGGCAGCGCCGGTCTGGACGGCCGGTGTGGCCGGTGCACCGCTGACCAGCGAGCCGCCGTTGGCGCGGGTGCGCGGGGGGCGCATCCCTGTGCGCCCGACGCTGCAAACGCTGGACTTTGACAACGTCTTCGTGATCGGCGACCTGGCCTACCTGGAGCAGGACGGCGTCATGCTGCCCGGTGTGGCGCAGGTGGCGATGCAGCAGGGCGTCCACGCTGCGGCCAATCTCGGGCGGGCGCTGCGCGGGGCGCCGCTGCAGCCGTTTCGCTATCGCGACAAGGGCGCTATGGCCACCGTTGGCCGCAACGCCGCCGTCGCCAGGATCGGCGGCCGTCTCTACACCGGTTTTCTCGCCTGGCTGATCTGGTTGGCGGTGCACATCGCCTTCCTGATCGGGTTCCGCAATCGCCTGGGCGTCCTGCTCAACTGGGCCTGGAACTATGTCTTCTACGAGCGCGCGGTGCGGCTGATCTTGCCCCACGAGAGGCAGTAAGGAATTGCCTGACGCAGAGTCGCAGAGGAAGTGAAGGATGGAATCGGCCTTGCACACGATGATGTACTGGTATTCCAAATCTCTCGGCGATGGCATGTGGGCGGATGGCGCTGCGGAGGAGATCGTGGCGCGCTTCCAGCCGCGCTTCGAGGCGGCAGAGCGACCGGCGGCGATGGCCGTCTTCACGCGCCATGAGGAAGGACGCCTGCACTGCGAGGTGATCGCCTATTTCTCACCTGCGGCCGGCCCAGTGGCGCAGGCGTTGGGCGCCAGCCCCTGCCCACAACCGGTGCGCAGAGGGCTGGCGCTGCTGGCCGGGGAAGAACGCTGCTGGTCGCTGTTGTTCCCCGACGAATAGCGGGCACTACGGCGCCGTCGCCAGGCGATGGTTCAGATGCACCGCGGCGGCAAACATCACCACTGCCGTCGCCTGGTGCAGCAGCGCCAGCCAGAGCGGCACGCCGAAGATCACCACGCTGACGCCCAGGCTGATCTGCACCAGGACGATGGCCGCCAGCCAGAGGGTTGCGGCGCCGCTGGCCGAGCCGCGCTGACGGCGCCAGAGCCAGAGCGCCGCGGCCAGCACGCCAAAGGCCAGCCAGCGGTGGATGAAGTGCACCGTCACCGGCGCGGCGACCACGCTCAGCAGCCAAGAGTCGAACACCGTCCACATGCCGCCGGGAATCCACACCCCAAACATCAGCGGCCAGGTGTTGGAGATGTGTCCTGCTTTGAGACCCGCCACCAGCCCGCCGTAGGCAATCTGCACCACGATCACCGCCAGCGTCAGCGCGCCGAGCGCCGACCACTGCCGCCAGCGCAGCCCGGTTTGCCCGTAGATACGGTTGAAGGCCAGCCAGAGCGTCAGCGCCAGCAGCAAGAGCGCGGTCAACAGGTGAATCGTCAGACGAAAGTGGCTCACCTGCGGTGCGTCCAGCAGCCCGCTGGCGACCATCCACCAGCCCAGGAAGCCCTGCAGCCCGAACAACAGGCCGATCAGCAGGTAGGGCGCCGACCCACGCCAGGGGATGGCGCCGCGCCAGAGAAACCAGGCCAGGGGCAGCACCACGATCAGCCCGGCGATGCGTGCGATCAGCCGGTGCGCCCACTCCAGGTAGAAGATGCGCTGGTAGCCCGCCAACGTCATCTCCCGGTTGACGATCTTGTATTCCGGCGTCTGCTGGTACTTGGCGAATTCCTGCTCCCAGGCTGCGTCGCCCAGGGGCGGGATCACGCCGGTGACCGGATTCCACTCTACGATCGAGAGTCCCGACCGCGTCAGCCGCACGTAGCCGCCCACGACCACCATGGCTGCGATCAAGAGCGCTACGATCAACAGCCAGACCGTTACAGGCCGCTCAGCCTTGCTCATTGCGACACCTCACTGCACCATCGCCTCCGGCATCGCTTCGTCGCGCGGCTGATACGGGCAGAGCGGATCGCTGGCC
>JACSRL010000760.1 GCA_014879765.1 Anaerolinea sp.
CGCCTGGCAGATCGCAACCGATCCGAAGGCGTCCCGCCGCACGGGGCCGGCGAGACGCCTGGCAGATCGTGGTGTTACCAGAGCCTGAAGCCTGGCGACGTGTTCTGCATGTTGGTGATCTGATACAACAGGTTGGGGCCGTAGGCCAGGATGATCAGCAGGATGGCGATGGTCAGCCAGGGCGCCCAGCGGTCCAGCCAGGCCGGGGTCAGTTGCGGATCCTGGATCGATTCGGCCTCAGGGATCTCCGGCACCGCCGCAGCCGGCGCGCGCTTGCGCAACACCGTGACCAGCAGGATGGTGACGAAGAGGTAGAGGCCGATGAACATGATCGAGCCGCCGATGGCCGTCTGCAGGAGGCGAGGCTCCCAGTTGGCCGGCACGTAGGGCGACACGCCCAGTTGGGTGCGCCGCGGCGCGCCCAGCAGGCCCAGCGTGTGCATGCCGTTGGAGAAGATGGCCATGCCCACGAACCAGATCCAGGCCTGCGCCAGCGCCAGCTTGGGCGCCCACAGGGTACGATGGGTAAGATGAGGCACCAGCCAGTAGGCGATGCCCATGAAGGAAAGGGTGGTGGCCGAGGCCACGGTCAGGTGGAAGTGGCCCGGCACCCAGGAGGTGTTGTGGATCACCAGGTTGATGTTGTAGGAGGCGTTGGTGATGCCGCCGATGCCGCCGAAGACGAAGAGCACCCCGGCCAAGATCTGCGGCGTCACCGAGACATCGCGCCAGGGCAGCTTGGGAATCCAGCCCAGCAGCCCCTTGCCCCCCCGCTGCCGGCCGGCATACTCCAGCGAGGCAACCAGTGTGAAGGCCGTCAACAGCGACGGGAAGGCCACGGCATAGGTCAGGGTGGCGTGGATGGTCTTCCAGATGGTCGGCACGCCAGGATCGGTGTACTGATGGTGAAAGCCCAACGGCGTGGAGAGGATCAGGAAGAGCCAGAAGGAGAAGCGCGCCAGCGAGTCGCTGAACAGCTTGCCGCCCGCCTGCTTGGGCAGCATGGCGTACCAGGAGACGTAGGCCGGCAGCAGCCAGAAGTAGACCAGCGGATGGCCGGTGAACCAGAAATAGGTGCGGTCCAACTGCGGGTCCACGCCGGGCAGCAGGCCCAGCGACCAGGGCAAAAGCTGCGTTAAAATCTCCACCGCGATGCCCAGGGTGGAAATCTGCCACATGACCATAGTGATCAAGCTGCCGAAGGTCATCAACGGCGTGCGGACATCGGGGTTCTCCTTGCGCCAGCGGTAGTAGGTGATGTAGAAGCCGTAGCCCTGGATCCAACTGCCCACCACCACCAGAACCAGACCGACGTAAAAGGCCCAACTGGCCTGCAGCGGCGGGTAGAAGGTGTAGAGCACCGAGGCCTCGTTGAGCAGAATGGGCACGGCGGCCGTGAGCAAGCCCACCGTCATCACGATGAAGCCCAACCACCCCAGCTTTGGATAGGCCAGCGGCCGGCGCAGGCCATAGGTGACGGTCAGGGTGAAGAAGCCGGTGATGAAGAAGGTGGTCCAGATCAGGGCATTCAGCACGCCGTGCAGCGTCAAGCCCTGGTAATAGGAAGCCAGCAGCGGCTGGAAAAGGGCGTAGAGATCACGGCCGCCGATGGTCAGGCCGGAGAACTCCAGCGCTTGCAGCGGGCCGAAGAAGGAGCCGATGGACAACGCCGCGGTGGCGATCAGCAGTTGCAGGCCGATAAAAAGCTTCTCGCCTTTGGAAAGCACATACGTCGCCGGCCGGGCCGCGGGCGTGACCACGTCGACAGGTGTGGTAGTGGAAATGGCAGTCATGGCACGTTACCTCGTCGTAGGATTAGGGCGTTACGGTCAAAGTGCCGTACATGGCGGCGTGGCCGGTGCCGCAGTACTCGTGGCAGATCCAGTTGTACTCACCCGGCTTGTCGAAGCGGCGGGTCAGGGTCGAAACCTGGCCGGGGATGATCATCATGTTGACGTTGGTGCCCTCCAGCTTGAAGCCATGCTGGACGTCGGCGCTGGTGACGTAGAAGGTCACCTCCGAGCCGGCCGGCACGCTGATCTGCCGCGGGTTGAAGTACCAGCCCTGCCCGTGGGCTACGATGTAGGCCTCATAGCGGCCGGGGGCCAGCTCGCGCAGGCCGGGATTGGCGAAGGGGCCGGAGGTGGTGATGGTGTTGGGATCGACGCGCGCCTCGGGCGATGGCAACTGAATGCCCAGGGAATAGCTGGCGATGGCCACGGCGATGGCAAACACCACCAGCATCAAGACAGCGGCGACCATCCATCCCCGCTCGTAGGGATCGACGTGTACCGAGGGCTCCGGGGATTGAGAGGTGGGTGTGGTCATGGTGCGGTGGCTCCTTGACTTAGCATCATCAAGTAGACGTACCCCCACAGGGCTACGATCAAAATGAAGAATATCACCATGAGAAGCACAGTCCCTTTGGGATGGAACTGCTCATCCTGCTTCTCTGGCTTCTGCTCTGGCGCCATAGAGTTGCCTCCTTGCTGATCGACGATCGATGGATAGTAAGTTACTAACCTGAAAATAGCCGCTCGGGCCGGTCTGCGACCGAGCCCGCTGACCTGAAAATAGCCGCTCGGGCCGGTCTTTGCGCAGCACCCCGGACGGGGCCGACCGAGCCCGCTGTTT
>JACSRL010000737.1 GCA_014879765.1 Anaerolinea sp.
CTGGTGGCGCAGCCGGTTCATGTTGCCGTCCTTCATGAAGCCCTGGCTGGCGTCCACCATGAAGATGCCGGCGCGGCCGGCCGCGTGCTCCTTGTCCAGCACGATGATGCAGGCCGGGATGCCGGTGCCGTAGAAAAGGTTGGCCGGCAGGCCGATGATCCCCTTGATATAGCCGCGGCGCACGATATTCCTGCGGATCGCCGCCTCCACATTGCCGCGAAAGAGCACGCCATGGGGCAGGATCACCGCGCCCTTGCCGCCGCTCTTCATCGACTTGAGGATGTGCAGCAGAAAGGCATAGTCGCCGTTTTTGGCCGGCGGGATGCCGAACTCGAAGCGGCCATACAGGTCGTGGGCCGGGTCGAAGCCGTTGCTCCAGGCCTTGGTGGAGAAGGGGAAATTGGCCACCACGAAATCGAAGGTCTTCAGGCCGCCGTCCGGCGTCAGCCAGTGCGGGCTGGCCAGCGTGTTGCCCTGCCAGATCTCGGCCGTGGGGTTGTCGTGCAGGATCATGTTCATCCTGGCCAGCGCGGCCGTGGCGTTGTCCATCTCCTGGCCGTAGAGCGTCACCCCGCGCGGCGCCTCGTCGGCCACCTTCAGCAGCAGCGAGCCGGAGCCGCACGTCGGGTCGTAGGCGGTCTGATCCTGGCGCTGCGCCTGGGCGACGCCGACGATCTTGGCCATCACCCGCGACACCTCGGAGGGCGTCAGGAACTGCCCCTTGGCCTTGCCCGACTGCGAGGCAAAATGGCGCATCAGGTATTCGTAGGCGTCCCCCAGCAGGTCGTCCCCCTCGGCGCGGTTCTTGCGGAAGTCCAGGCTGGGGTTCTCGAAGATCGCCACCAGGTTGGAGAGGCGGTCCACCATCTCCTTGCCGCGGCCCAGCTTGTCGGGGTTGTTGAAGTCGGCGACGTCGATCACCCCCTTGAGCTCGTTGGCCTCGGCCAGCCGGTGAATGATCTTGTTGATCTTGTCGCCGATCTCCTTGTCCCCCTTGAGGGCGACCATGTCGGCAAAGCCGCCGCCGATCGGCACCTCGATCAGCGCGTCGGGCTGGCCGGCGTAGCGATCGGAGACATACTTGACGAAGAGCAGCACCAGGACGTAGTCCTTGTACTGCGAGGCATCCATCCCGCCGCGCAGCTCGTCGCAGCTTTGCCAGAGGGAGGAGTAGAGCTCAGATTTTTTGACAGGCATAACGTTGGCCGGATGCGGTACGGAAAACTGGTGACTGCTCAGGCATGGCATTAGAAACCGGGTTTTCGTCTCGCAGACCAAGATCATGGCGCCATGAAAAGCCGTTGCGAAGACGAAAACCATGGACGCACGAGAAAAACCCGGTTTCTGAACGCTGGCTGAGCAGTTACAAAAACTGATCAACAAGGCTACACGATCTCTGCAACGGTCTGTGCCTGAAAAGCACGCCGGACCGCACAGGCCGACCGATGGTAGCCGGACGAAGGGGAGAGCCAGATCCCACGCGCAGCCCTGGCCCAAAGGAGTTACAACGTCCGTCATTGTACTGCGAGTCCGCCGAACGTGCAACGATCTGACCCGGCCACTTCGGGTGTTTTCGGCCAGTTGGCTGCCAATACCCACCGGCAAACAGGCGTCAGCGGCCACAAAGTTCAACGCGGAGTCGAGGCTTCAGCCGGTGCTGACCGGCACGACGCGTGCGCGTGGCCCCGCCTGAAGGTTCGACTCGGCATCGACCAGACGCCAAGACAAACGCCCGCGTCCGAGGGACGCGGGCGTCTTTTATCTTGGTTGTGGAGGAACAGAGGTCAGGCTTCTCGATCAGGACCGATTACTGAAACTTCTCCGGGAACCGGGCCACCAGACCTTGGGCCAGGGTGTCGGCCAACATCATCATGTGGTCGTAGGCCGCGTCGTAGTGCTGGATCGCCGCCGCGTAGTCGCCCTTGAGCAGATCCACCGCATAGACAGTCGTGGTGTCGATGTGCTCCTTGAGCATTGGCTCGGTGGCCGACTGCGGCCAGTTCTCCGGATCAGCCGCCGACAGGAAGTCGGCGATTACCTTGGCGTTGGCGTGCCAGTCCGCCAGGGCCGTCTCCAGCCCCGCCTCGTCGCCCGCCTTCGCAGCCGTCAGCACCGGCACCGCACCGGTGATGTGCTCGCTCAGCAGCTCGGCCAGCTTGTCCGCGGCCTCCTGGCCGTAGTAGGGGGCGATCGCCTGGCCGATGTGCTGCTGGTTCAGCAGCAGTCGATCCAGCGCCGGCTGCAAGGCCGCCTCGTTGTTGAAGAAATTGTCGACGGTGATATAGGTCCACTGCATGTGATCGGCCCACAGCTTGCGCATGGCGCCGTGCAACTGGGAGGCGGGCGAGCTCAGATCAGTCGCGCGCATCGGCATGGAATGCTCAGCAGCGGCCTCGGTCGGAGCAGCAGCCGGGGCGGGGTTGGCAGCCGGGGCGCAGGCCACCAGGACGATAGAAACGACGGCCAGAAGGGCCAGAGCGATAAAACGGCTGCGAAGCAAGAAGCGATACATGGTTTGTGTCTCCTCGGATGGTGTTAGAAGGTCTCTCTGACCCTCAGCCATTAGTTGCGGCAGGGGACACAATCTTACCCCCGAGAAGGAATTTTTCTGAGACGATTCACAAGAAAG
>JACSRL010000762.1 GCA_014879765.1 Anaerolinea sp.
GCCCTGAAGATCGCGGCAAGTGGACGCCCTGAAGATCGCGGCAAGTGGACGCCCTGAAGATCGCGGCAAATGGAGCGCCCTGAGGATCGCGGCAACCGGAACGCCCTGAAGATCGCGACGAACGCCGCCTTGCTTCACGTGTCACAACTTTGGAGGAAACCCTATGACCTTGCACAGACTCTGGCAACTCCTGAAACGGGGATCGCTGATCGTCGTCGCCCTGGCGCTGCTGGCCGGCTGCACGCCGCCAGCCACCCCCGTGCCGCCGGTCGAGCCCACCCAGCTCCTGGCCGAGCCCACCCAGCCGCCGGGGGACGATGGATACGTCTGCAGCCCCCTGGCCCCTGACTTCAAATCCTCCGCGGCCGTGGCTGCCGGCCACTACATTCTGAACCAGGTGATCATCACCGGGCCGGCCGGCCAGGTGCAGGAGTTGATCGGCCAGATGAACCTGAGCGACGCGGGTCTGACGCCTATCCAGACCTGCACCCTGGGCCATCTGACGCGGGAAGAGGCGAATTTCAAGCCCTGGAGCGAACGCAGCAACAGCCGCGACGCGGGGGAACGTGTGGCGATTCCCCCCGACCTGCGCGCCGAGCTGATCACCGGCCTGTACAGCCTGCCTCCGGAGAGCTCAGTGGAAGAAGTGGTCACGGCCATCAACGAGCTGGGCCGGGAAGAGTGGGTCTTCGCCGATCCCAACTACCTGACCGGGCCGCTGGAGGCCAACCCCGTCAGCCCGTGTGCGATCGAGGATGATCCTTTCGAGGTGGGGGGCAGCCCCTTCGAGGTCGGCGGCAGTCCCTTCGAGGTGGGGGGCAGCTCCACCGGCGGCCTGCCGGCCCCGGCCGACGCCAGCACCTTCTGGACCCAGTGGGCCTTCGAGCAGATCGGCCTGGGCGCTGACGGCCGCGGCCGCGGCCGATTGAGCGGCGAGGGGGTGACGGTGGCGGTGTTCGACACCTCTCCCTTCCAGCCGGGCGCGGCTGTGGGGACGCTGCCTGAGCCCATCGACCTGACGCTGGCCTTCCCACCCCTGGCCAACGATCTGCCGCCCGCGCCCGTGCCCGCGGCCAGCGGCGGCATCACCAACCCGGTCAACGTGGCCGATCATGGCCTCTTCGTCGCGGGCCTGGTCTACGCCGTGGCGCCCCGCAGCCAGATCCACCTGGTGCGGGTGCTGAACGAATACGGTTGCGGCGACCTATGGACGCTGACCAACGCCATCAACCAGTGGACGGCGCAACAGAGCAGCGAGAGCAAGGAGCAACGGCTGGACAAGACGGTGCTCAACCTGAGCCTGGGGGTACACCAGCCGCGTGACTTCGCCAAAGCCAACTGGCCTCCTGAGATCGTCTCGCTGGATCAGGCGCTCTTCAACGCCACCAGCCGCGGCGCGGTGATCGTGGCGGCGTCGGGCAACGATTCCTACGACAGCGGCGCCCCCCGGCCCATGCAGCTTCCGGCCGATTGGCCCACCGTCATCGGCGTGGCCGCCAGCAATCGGGAGGCGCGTTTCGCCTGCTACTCCAACCAAGGGGATCTGCTGGCGCCCGGAGCTGACGGCGGCCCGTGGAAGGACCATGCGTGCCAGCCCATCGCTCACACCTGCGCGCCGGACGACGCCGGCTGTCCCTTTGGCGTGGTCAGCCTGGCCACACAGCCGGAGCCGGGCTACCGCTTCTGGGTCGGCACCTCCTTTGCCGCGCCGCTGGTCAGCGGCCAGGCCGCGCTGCTGCTGGAAGGCAACCTGGCCGCGGCGCAGACGCCGGGCTGCATCCTGAACACCGCGGTCAATTCAGGCGGGCAGCGCATCGTCAACGTGGCGGCGAGCGTCACCAGCCTGGGGGTGGATCCGTGGTGCCAGTGAGCGCCAAGCGACGCAAAGCGACTGCCTGCGGCCCACGCGGCGACTGCTCGACCGCGTACTCCACCAGTTCACCCTCGCCCAGCGGCGTGGCCTCGTCAGCCGCCAGCGCGCTGCGATGAAAGAAGAGCTCCACGCCGTCGGGCTGGGTGATGAAGCCCCAGTGCTTGCGCAGGTTGTAGAACTTGACCAGGCCGCGGCGGCGGCCCTGGACCGGCAACAGATGCCGGCAGGCCGGGCAGAGGCTGGGCTGTTCATGGTCCGCCTGCTGCTCGGCCGGCGTCCAGAGGAAGTTGATGCTGCAACTGGCGCAGGCCAGCAGACGATCGTTGCGCATGGGCGTCTCACATTTTCAAGAAAAGGGCTGACGGCGCTGGTCTCGCCCTGGCAACTTTGACAAGAAGCCATGAGCAAGGTACAATGCCGGCAGCTACGGCGACGTGGCCAAGTGGTTAAGGCAAGGGTCTGCAAAACCCTGATCGCCGGTTCAAATCCGGCCGTCGCCTCTCAGAATGGCCTATAGCGCATGGCCCGCCAGCCGCTATAGGCCATTTGTTGTAACTGCTCAGTTGGTTGTTCAGAAACCGGGTTTTTTTCGTGCGGGCATGGTTTTCGTCTGCGCAATGGCTTCTCATGGCGCCATGACCTTGGGCTGCGAAACAAAAACCCGGTTTCTAATGCCAAGATAGCGCGGGTCGAGTAGGCGTCCTCGCCGTATCGAGACCGCGGGTCGAGTAGGCGTCCTCGCCGTATCGAGACC
>JACSRL010000765.1 GCA_014879765.1 Anaerolinea sp.
GGAGGACAGAGGGCAGAGGACGGAGGACAGGATCCCTACTCAAGGCTCCTGGCGATACGATACCCCAGGAAGTAGTTCCCGTACCTGGGATTGTTCCTGAGACGGCAGGCGCAGCGCACATTTGTTCTGTTGACGTACCAGGATCCGCCACGTATCACCCGTATACCCTCGGCCAACGGGTCCTCACGTCCGTCGGTGGGGTCGTAGTGATAGGGGCGATAGAGGGTCGCGGTCCATTCATAGACATTGCCGCTCAGGTCGTGCAGCCCATCGGGCGTGGCGCCGTGGGGGTAGACGCCCACCGGGCTGGGCTGGCCCAGCCGGCTTTCGCTGCTGTTGCAGCACGCCAGGTCCCAGTCGCCCTCCCAGGCGAAGCGTTGGACGTTGCGCCGCGCGGCCCACTCCCACTCGGCCTCCGTGGGCAGGCGGTAAGACCGGCCCGTTACCCGCGCCAGCCAGGCGACGTAGGCCATGGCCTCATACCAGTTGACGCCAACCACGGGCTGCGTGAGGGCATTGAAGCGGCTGTCGCGCCAGAAGAATGGCTCGCGGCGCTGCTCGCTCAGGATCTGGCGGTTGTAGGCGTCCACGTAGTCGTCCTCAGTCCAATCTGTTGCGAGATCTCGATACCAATCTGCATCTTCCTCGCTCAACGAGCGGCTCTTCTTCCAGTCATCCAGGATCTTCTCCAGATCGCCGCGCAGCCAGCGATGATAATCCCGCAACTGCTTTTCGGTCTCTGGGTCCAGCCGGCTTTCACCGCGCAGCCAGGCCTGGCCGGCCGGCGTCCACAGGTCGGGCTGCTCATAGCCCTGGTCCTCCATGAAGCAGGCGAACTCGGCGTTGGTCACTGGGTAGATGGCCAGCTCGAAGGCCGCGACCTGCACCGGGCTTTGCGGCAGCTCGTTGGGGTTGGCGTCCGGGTCATCGCCGCCCAGCCGGGCCAGGCCGGTCGGGATAGCCACCATCGACGGCTCGATGGCCTGCACAGTGCGCGTCGCGGGACTGCCGCTCCCGACTCTGACCTGATACGTCTGGCGCACAAAGCGAGGGTCGCCCACCTGGGCCAGGATCGTGGCCGCCGCGATGCGCACCCGCAGGTCCACGGCTGGCTCGCCCATCAGCCCTTGCAGGTAGTCCGGCGTGTGCAGGTCGGTGCGCAGCCAGAGGGTCATGATAGCGGTCTCGCGCCAGGCCTCGTCCCGCGCCAGCGCGGCCAAACGCTGCCGGCAGTCGCTGAACTGCGTCAGATAGGCCGCGGCCGCGTACTCCTGGATCAACTGATGCAGCAGCTTGTGTGTTCCGTCGTGCTGGTCGATCAGCAGGCCGGTCGATTGCAGCGCGGTATACAGGGCCTCGGCTGTGGCGCGGCGGCCGGCTGTGCTCTCCAGCAGGGCGTCCAGCTCGTCTTCGTCGATCACCAGGCTGCCCAGCTCTTGCAGTCGCCAGCCCAGCAGTTCCAGCCCGCGCTCGGCCCGTTGGCGCAGCGCCAGCGGCGCGCGCCCCAACAGCCGCGAGCTACGCACAAAGCGCTGCACCAACCCGCCGCGGTCAGCCGGCAGCTCGCCGCCGCCCGCGCCCGTCTCTTTCAGCATCCAGAGGAAAAGGGGCAGCCGGGCCAGCGTGCGCAGGCGGTCGTCGGCCTGGATCTTGTCCCAGAGACGCTTGTCGGCGCCAGGCTCCTTCAGGCAGAGGCGCAGATAGTCGCGCACGTCGCTGTGGCCTTCGGAGTCATCCCAGTAGCGGATGTCGTCCACCAGCGGCTCGACGGTCCAAATCTGAGCCTGGGGCAGCACCTGCAAGGATGGCTCAGCTTGGGCGTCCACATCGAAATCGGCTGTGCGGCAAGTCAGGCGGATCGTCTGCCCGGGGTAGTTGGCGGCGTGCGCCCGGATGGCGTCGTGGCCGCTGTCGCGATGTTCCTGGCGTAGCTCGTTGAGGCCGTCCAGCAGCAGGACAGTCTGCCCGTCGTTGCGCCGCAGCCATTCCCGCAGCGAGGTCGGGTTGTCCAACTGCAGGCGGTGCAGCTTGAGCGCCTGGTCGATGGCGGGCAGCAGGTCGGGCTGGCCGCGGTAGCTGGAGAGAGGGACAAGGATGGGCAGGGCCAGCGGCTGGCCGGGCGGTTGCGCCAAGGCTTGCGTGGCCGTGGCCCAGGCGATGCGTTCCAGGGCCGTGCTCTTGCCGCTGCCTGGCTCGCCCAGGATGATGGCGCGACGGTGGCCGGCCAGCGCAGTGAGTAAATCCTCGGCCGGCGGCGACTGGCCGCCCGGCTGGGCCACGAAGCGCGCCACGCGCATGGGCAACGCGCGCAGCGGGATGAAGGCGTTGGGTCCGGAGTCCGGCCCGCTGGCAAGTTGCACCAGAGGGGAGGTTGGCTCGTCGGGCTGATCTCCCCAGTGGGCGTAGGCTTGCTGGATGACCAGCAGGTAGGCGCGCACCTCGTCGTCAGAAGGCAGGCGGATCGGCTCGCCAGGGAGCATCAAGACGCCGCCAGCGTGGACTTCGAACTTGGGCCCCATCACCTTGTCGTGGCCGACTTCATCGCCGTGAATGTGTTTGTCGCGGCCGATGAGGGTTCCGCCGCCGGTGTCTGCATCGCCGCTAATATATGCGCCTCCGCC
>JACSRL010000521.1 GCA_014879765.1 Anaerolinea sp.
CTGACGCAGATGCTGATCGAGCGCATGATGCTGCCGGCCTTCGCCAACCCGCAACTGGCCAGCCTGCACGACGGCGCGCTGCTGGAAGTCAACGGTGCGCGGCTGGCCTTCAGCACCGATTCCTACGTCATCAGCCCCCTCTTCTTCCCCGGCGGCGACATCGGCTCGCTGGCGGTGCATGGCACGGTCAACGATCTGGCCATGTGCGGCGCGCAGCCGCTGGCCCTGTCGGCCGGCTTCGTGCTGGAGGAAGGGCTGCCCATGGAGGAGTTGTGGCGGGTGGTGCAGTCGATGCAGGCCGCGGCGCAGGCAGTGGGCGTCTCCATCGTCACCGGCGACACCAAGGTGGTGGACCGCGGCAAGGGGGATGGCATCTACATCAACACCTCAGGCATCGGCCTCATGCCGGCCGGCGTGCAGATCGACCCGCAGCGCGCCCGGCCGGGCGATCTGGTGCTGCTCAGCGGCGCCATCGCCGTGCATGGCATCGCCATCATGTCGGTGCGCGAGGGGCTGGCCTTCGAGACCGAGCTACAAAGCGACTCGGCCCCGCTGCACCGCATGGTCGCCGCCCTGCTGGCCGCGGGCGGCCAACAGGTTCACGTGCTGCGCGACCCGACGCGCGGCGGCGTGGCCAGCGCGCTGAACGAGATCGCCCAGGCCGCGCGGGTGGGCATTCGCCTGCACGAAACCCGCATCCCGGTCTGGGACGCCGTGCGCGGCGCGTGCGAGATCCTGGGGCTGGATCCCCTCTACGTGGCCAACGAGGGCAAGTGTCTGGCCATCGTCGCGCCCGAGGCGGCCGAGGCCGTGCTGGCCGCCATGCAGGCCGATCCCCTGGGCCGGGAGGCAGCCATCATCGGCGAGGTGGTGGCCGAGCATGCCGGCCGCGTCATGCTGCGCAGCCGCATCGGCGGCACGCGCGTGGTGGACATGCTCAGCGGGGAGCAGTTGCCGCGCATCTGTTGACGCCGCCCGCCTCCCTCTCCGCCCGCTCCAGCAGAATCGTCGCCACGGCCAGCCCCACGTAGATCCAGAACAGACTGACCATGTGCGGGTAGGCCAGGTTGAAGAGGTAGTGATCCAACACGCCGCTGACCAGCACGCCGGCCAGCGCGCCGCTCAGCCCCAGCAACAACGCCTCGCGGCGGTCGTCCACGATGCCGGCGCGCACGCTGCGCAGCACCATGACGAAGAAGATAGCCATGGCCAACAAGAAGGCCAGCAGCCCCACCACCCCCATGTTTTCAGCCATCAGCAGATAGGTGCTGCTGACCCCCAGGTAGAGGTCGATGTCGGGCACGCCGCTGAAGCCGACGCCGAAGACCGGGTAGCGGCCGATCAGACGCAGCGCGTCGCGGTACTCGCCGAAGCGCATCTGCGTGGCCAGGTCTTGTCCCTGGATGCCGGCCACGAAGCGGGCGACATATTCCTGCGCCTGGGGCAAGAGCAACAGCAGAAGCACGCCCAGCGCGCCCACCACCAGCAGCTTGCGATAGCGCAGCAGCGCGACAAAGGCGATGGCCGTGGCCAGTCCCAGCAATGCGCTGCGCGAATAGGTCAGATAGAGACAGAGCACGGTGACGCCGAACATGAGCGCGACCAGCCAGCGCCGGAGGAGCGGCCGCGGGGCAAAAAGCTGCGGGGCCAGCAGGGCGGCAAAGAGGATCATCATGCCCCCCAGCACATTGGGATCGATGGCGGTGCCGATGGCGCGCATCGCGTTCTCCGAGTCATCCTCCACATAGCGCAGCGCGCCGTAGCCGCCGGGATATTCGAAGCGGGTCAGGGCGTTGAAGAGGCGCACCGTCCACTCCTCGGGGATGACATAGAGCACCACGGCGATCAGGGCCGCGCCCGCGCCGGCCAGCATCAGCACCCGGCCGACCCACTCCAGATCCTCCTGCTGGCGAACGGTGTTGATCACCACGAAGAAGAGCAGGATGCCCAGGGCAATCTCGGCAAAGCGGCGGATGGTGGTCACGCTGGGGCGGCCATTGGCTGCACCCAGGGCAAAGGCAAAGATGGCCAGGAAGAGGAAGACGGCCACCGCCATGCCCATGGGCGAGCCGACGAAGCGTCGCTGCCGGCCGGTGAGCAGCCCCACCGCCCAGACGAAGACAAACGCGGCCAGCGCGGCATCCAGGAATGTGGGCTTGAAGCCGATGCGGAAGGGAAAGACGGCGAAAGGCAGCAGCGCGACCACCAGGATGACAAAAGTCAAGCCCCAACGGGGACTGCGCAGCGCCAGATACGCGGCCACCGCGCCCAGACCGGCGGCAATGGCCAACAGCGGGCCAAGGATGGCCACAGCCAGGGCCGCCAGGGCCGCCGCGCCCAGCAACAGCCCAGCCATCGCGGCCCCCGCCACGCGCCGGTCAGGATTGAAAAGCAGATATTGCACGCGGGAGATAAACGTTTGAGTCAAGCCAATCCGCTCCGCGCCAGCCAGCAAGGCCAGGCATACGTCGTGAAACGTGAAACGTGAAACGTAACACGTAACACGTAACACGCTTCACGCTTCACGCTTCACGTTTCACGTTTCACGCTTCACGCTTCACGTTTCACGCTTCACGTTTCACGCTTCACGCTTCACGCTTCACGCTTCACG
>JACSRL010000667.1 GCA_014879765.1 Anaerolinea sp.
GTCCTCCTTCAGGTCGATCAGCGGCCGCAGCCGCTTTTGCAGCCGCTTCAGCTCTTTGGCGTCCAATTGACACTCGAAGACGCTGTACTGCACCCGCGTGCCGAAGTTCTTCAGCATCTTGTGTACCTTCGCCCGCCGCCGGTCATTCACTACGTCATAGCTCACCACAATCAACATGTCGCCTCCGTTAACCATGGCCCCGCCAGCGTTCCACGAACTCCTCCACGTTCAGCGCAATGCGCGCCACGTGGCCGCTGTCCATGAACAACACCGCCTGCGCCTGCCGGCCGTAGGTCAGGTCGATCAGCAGGCCGTGCTCCTGAGCATAGCGCAGCGCGCGTCGCACAGGCGCCGAGTCCGCCTGGCCCACCGCCACCACCCGTTGCGCCGCCACCGCGCCGCCCGCGCCGACCGACACCGGCCCAAAGCGCCGGATGTTGGTGTCTGTCTCCATGAAACACCTCCGTCACTGCACTTGTCATGGTAGCTCAGCAGCTCAGAATTCTCATGCAAAGTCGCCAGGCCTGTCCTGAGGCCGCCGAAGGAAACGCCAGGCTTTCTGCCCTTTGCGGTCTTTGCGCCTTTGCATAAGACCAAAATCGTGAATCACTGAAACTGCCTGTGAACTCCTTATCACCCTGTCACCTTGTCACCCTGTCATCTGATCGTCACTGGCACATACAACGCCGTCTTGCCCAGCACGATGTTGGCGATCTGGCGCACTTGCAGTTCCAGGCAGCGGCGATAGGTGACCTGATCGCCTGTCACCGGATGGCGCACCGCCGTCTGCAAGCGCTCCTCGTAGGCCTTCAGCAGCAGCGTCACGCCGCCGTTGGACAGTTCCACCGGACGCTCCTTGCGTCCCGTCTGGGTGAAATCGGCCGGCGTCAACTGATTGCGGTTCGTCAGCTCCAACACCATGCCATCCACCACGATCGGCCGGAACTCCTCCATCACGTCCAGCGCCAACGAAGGCCGCGCGTACTCGATGGCGTGGAAGAAGCCCAGGTACGGATCCAGACCCACCAACTGCACCGCGGCCACCGCATCCTTCATCAACAGCGAATAGCCCAGACTCAGCGCCGCGTTGATCGGATCAGGCGGCGGGTAATACTGGCGGCCCTGAAAACCCCAGCCCGGAGGCAGCAGCGCCTTGAGGCCTGCAAAGTAATAGGCGCCAGCCTTGCCTTCGTAGCCGCGCAGCGTATCCAGCGACTCAGTGCGCGCCGCACCCTCGCGCATGTTCGCGATGCCCTCGATCCCCTGCGCCAACACTGGCCGGGCCGGCCCGGCCGGCAGATTCGCCAGTTGGCGCTGCAACAGCACCCGCTGGTTGGTCAGCTTGCCGGCCACGATCTCACGTGCGATGGCCGCCGCCCGCGTTTCATCGCTCATCACCTGCAACTGGCTGTGCCGCAGCCGGGCGAACTTGGATCCCGTCGCCATCAGCCGGCCGCGGAACTTGAAGTATTGTGAGAAGAACACCACGTCCACATCGTTTTGCAACAACATGGCCGCGGCCTGCGTCGTCAACTGCACGTTGCCCACCAGCGCCACCTGGCGCACGTGCAGCAGCGGCATGTCCATCAGATCGTCGAAGCCTTTGGTCACCACCAACCGCTCCCCTCGCCTGCGCACCACCGCGCCCTGCTCGCGCACGTAGATAGTCGTTTCGTCCATGGTTTTTCTCCTTGGCAATCAGTGATCCGTGAAACGTGAGGCGTGAGGCGTAACTCGTAACCCAGAAAACCCTCGCATCTACGCTCCGGGTTACGAGTTACGCACACCTGCACTTGCGACGGAGCGCAGCGCAGGTGCAAGTGTGACGAGTTACGCATCACAGCACAAACACCTCATCGCGCACAAAGAACATCCCCAGGAACTTGAAGCCCTGGTCGAAGCTCACGATGCGCGTCTTGTACGGGTTGAACTCCAGATGCAGGAGGGCCAGCCGCTCTTGAGCCACCGCCTGCGCCGCTTCAGCCTCCTTGCGTCGTCGTTGCAAGATCACGAAATCGTCGGCATAGCGCACCAGCCGCAACTGCTGTCGCGCCAGCGCTGTGTCGAACTCGTGCAGATACACGTTGCACAGCAGCGGCGACAACACGCCGCCCTGTGCGGTCCCTGCCGCCCGCATCTGGCCACCGGCCGTCAGCACCCGCGCCTGCAGCCAGCAATCGATCAGACCCAGCAGCCGCCTGTCCTTCAGCCGCCGCCGCACCAGCCGCATCAGCAGCGCCGGATCGATGTTCTCGAAACACTCCTTGATATCCGCGTCCAGCACCCAGCGCAGCCCTTCATCCCGGGCCGCACCCACCATCTCGGCCGCCGTTTGCACCGAGCGGCCGGGCCGGAAGCCGTGGCTGCACGGCAAAAACAGCGGCTCGAAGATCGGCTCCACCGCGTTGAGCACCGCCCGCTGCGCCAGCCGGTCGCGCAGCGTCCACACCGCCAACGGCCGCAGTCCCTCGTTGCGCTTCGGGATCAACACCCGCCGCACCGGCTGCGGCTGGTAGCTCCCCTCGGACAGATCCCTTTGCAGCGCAGCCAGATGTTCCGCCAGCTTCCGTTCGAAGCCGGCGATATCGACCCCGTCCACGCCCGGCCCG
>JACSRL010000404.1 GCA_014879765.1 Anaerolinea sp.
AGCGCCTGCGCTGCAGCGGGTTGCCTTCGTCGTCGATCAACTGGGCCGGCTCGTGCTTGAGGACGCGGAAACGGTCGAAGTCGCGCGCCACGTGGACCGGCTCGAAGTGTTGGCGCGCCTCCTCCAGCACCTGGCGCACGGTGTAGCGCCGCGAGAGATGGTTGAGGATCAGCGCGCCCACGCCGGCCTCGCGCGCCAGTTGCGCGGCGCGCGCCGCGGTCAGGTGGCCGAACTTGCGCGCCATGTCGGCCTCCTCCTCCAGGTAGGTGGCCTCGATCACCAGCGCGCTGGCGCCGGCGACTTCTTCCAGCAGGTTGTCGGTGCGCCCCACATCGCCCACAAAGACCAGCTTGGCGCCTCCCTGCACCGGCCCCAGCACGTCGTCGGGGGTGATCAACCGGCCATCAGGCAGGGTTACGGCCTGCCCCTGCACCAGATCGCGGCGGATCGGCCCGGCCGGCACCCCCAGCGCCTCGGCCTGTTCGGCCAGGAAGGGCCGCCGGTCGCGCTCGATGAAGGCGAAACCAAAGCAGCCCTGGCCGCGGTGGGTGACGGGAAAGGCGCGCAGTTGGAAGTGGGCGTCTTCCATCAGCACGCCCGGCTCCAGCTCGTGCAGGTGGACTTTGACCGGCAGATCGTCCACCGTGCCGAAGACCACGGCCAGCAGATCGGCCACCCGGCGCAGCGCCCAGCGCCCGGCGTAGATGTCGATGTCGGGGATCATCTCCCAGCGGCCAAAGGTGGAGATCAGCCCGCCCAGCCCCAGGATGTGATCCAGGTGGCCGTGGGTCAGCAGGATGCGGTCCAGGCGCTTGAAGCCCAGGCCCGATTTGAGCAACTGGCGCTGGGTGCCCTCGCCGCAGTCGATCATGAAACGGTGTTCGCGGTGCATGACCACAGCCGAGGAGAGCCCGCGCTCGATGGTAGGCGCCGAAGCGGATGTGCCGAGAAAGGTGAGTTCGAACATGGGTGATTGGGTGATTAGGTGATTTGTGGATTGGGTATTCGCTCAGGCCGGTCTCTGACCGAGTCGGCCACTGACCGTTGCTCAGGCCGGTCTCTGACCGAGCCTGCTGGCGGTCAGTTGATGGTGGTTTGCACTTCGCCGGCTTCGCCTGCCTGCCCACTCACCCGAAAGCGCGGGCCGAGGAATTGTTCCACGACCCAGATGTTGGTTAGCAGGTGCTGGCTGATCTGGCTGGTGCGGAAGGTCATGGCCTGGCCCAGCAGCGCCAGCGGCAGGATCAACTGGTCGGCCAGGTGCGGATCGACCGACGCATCCGACGCGTGAAAGGCCAAAAACGCGTCCACCGCGTCGTCGGCCACGCGCTCGGCCGGGTAGCCCTGGCGGCCGTAGCCAGAAAAGCCGGCGCGCGCGCCGCTCTCGTACTCGGCCAGCACGAAGAGGCAAGCGCCCGGACCGATGGAGGGCGGGTTGACGAGCAGGGTCTGCGGCCCGACGCCCAAGCGGGCCGCGGCCAGGCGGTTGTAGGCCCGGCTGGCCAGGCGCGCGGTGACCTGGTTGCCGACGTTGGCAGAGGCTGACAGCACGGTGAGGCCAGTGAGCGGGCCGCGCGGGCGGGTCCACCAGGGTTCGGGCTGGCTCGGTCGGAGACCGGCCAGAGCGGGGGAAAGACCGAGACCGGCCAGAGCAGGAGAAAGATCGAGACCGGCCAGAGCGAGCCACGGCTGGATCGTTGCCCGGATTTCGCCGCCGCCTTTGGGATAGAAGCCCCATCTGACCAGCTCCACCTGGCTGTCGATGCCCAGCGCGGCCAGCGTGGGCAAATAAACCTGCTCGACATAATCGAAAGGCGGGCTCCAGGCGACGTGCGTGCCGCCGCGCACCACCACGCTGGACGGCCCGCCGGCCAAGGCCAGCGGCAGCAGCACCGTCTGCAGGACCAGCGTGGCCGCGCCGGCCGTGCCGATCGCGAAGCTGTAGGAGCCGGCCTGGGGCGGCGTCTGCGGCTCGAAGCGCAAGACGCGGCTGTGCTCCTGCACCCCCTCTAGCCGCGCGTTGCAGAGCGCCGCCGCCGCCCGCACCGCCTGCACGTGCTGCGGCCGCAGGCCCGGCTGCTTGCGGCCGGCGCGGATGTTGGTGATGTCCACCGGCTGGCCGAGGATCGCCGCCAGGCTGAGCGCCGTGCGCAGAACCTGGCCGCCCCCTTCGCCGGCCCTGCCGTCGATGGTTAGCATGCGTGTGGCTCGGTGAAGCGTAATGCGTAACCCTGTAACCCAGAGTCAGCGGCACGCGTCACGGCGTCGCTGATGGGCTGGGACATGGGGCTATTATAGCATAGGGAGGGGAGGGAGCGGAACTGAGCATCCTGAGCTACACAGAGTGCACAGAGGAGACACGGAGCACGCCGAGAAGAGGGAGGGGTAGAATTTCATTTGACAACGACCGCAGCGCCGATTACAATCGCAGCAGGTGGTGTTGTTTGCATGGCCTGCGCTGAAATACGACAGGCCATGGCCGTGTCCTGTGAAGGAGGAAGCTCATGGATCCACAACTGATCGAACGGCGCAAGAGGCGGGGGGGGGCGTTAGCGCTGGCGGCGCTGGCTGGCCTGGCCCTGCTGTTGGCCTGGACGGCCTGGGGCG
>JACSRL010000768.1 GCA_014879765.1 Anaerolinea sp.
GCGGGCTTGGCAGGGCACGGTCGGAGACCGGCCCGAGCGGGCTTGGCAGGGCACGGTCGGAGACCGGCCTGAGCGGGCTTGGCAGGGCACGGTCGGAGACCGGCCTGAGCGGGCTTGGCAAGAGTCGGCGGGCACGGTCGGAGACCGGCCCGAGCGGGCTTGGCAAGAGCAGGCTTGGCAAAGGCCGGCTTGGACGGCTGGTGTCGGGACAAACTTCCAATCTCTGTTGGTTCAGAGGAGAAGAACCTTGGCTATCTCAGCAGATATGATCAAAGAACTGCGCGCACAGACCGGCGCAGGGGTGCTCGACTGCAAAAAGGCACTGGAAGCCAACAACGGCGACTTTGAAAAGGCCGCAGACTCGCTACGCCAGAAGGGCCTGGCCGCGGCCGCCAAGAAGGCCAGCCGCGAGGCCAACGAGGGGCTGGTCGGCACCTACGTACACACCGGCTCCAAGGTGGCGGGCATGGTCGAAGTCAACTGTGAAACTGACTTCGTGGCCCGCACCGAGGCCTTCCAAACCCTGGTGCGCGACCTGGCCATGCAGGTGGTGGCCGCCCGGCCGCTCTACGTGCGCCGCGAGGATATCCCGGCCGATGTCCTGGCCGCCAAGCAGGCCGAGTTCCGGGCCGAAATGGCCAACTCCGGCAAGCCGGCCGACATCGTCGAACGCATCGTGGAAGGCAAGGCCGACAAATACTTCCAGGAGGCGCTGCTGCTGGAGCAGCCCTTCATCAAGGACCCGTCGGTCACCATCGGCGATCTGGTCACCCAGGCCATCGCCAAGCTGGGTGAGAACATCAAAGTGCGCCGCTTTGCCCGGCTGGAAGTGGGCGAAGAGGGCGGAGCGGCGGCCTGAGTTGGCAGTGCGTGAAACGTGATGCGTGATGCGTGAAACGTAACTCGTGAAACGTAACTCGTAACTCGTAACTCGTGACTCGTAACTCGTAACTCGTGACTCATAACTCGTGACTCGTGACTCGTAACTCGTAACTCGTAACTCGTAACCAGGAGACAACTTCCGCCTGCTCCGGGTTACGGGTTACGGGTTACGGGTTACGAGTTACAGCCCACACCAACTTCACATCACCCCAAAACCATCACGCCTCACGATTCACGCATCACATCCCTATGAACTCCCCCAAATACAAGCGTGTGCTTCTTAAGATCGGCGGCGAATCGCTGGCCGGCCAGGGCGGCTGTGGCATCGACCCCGAGCGGGCTACGGAGCTGGCCAGGAAGATCGCCCAGGTTCAGGCCCTGGGGGTTGAGGTTGCCGTGGTGCTGGGCGCCGGCAACCTGTGGCGCGGCAAGACCGGCCTGCACTCCGGCATGGAGCGCGCCACGGCCGACCACATGGGCATGATCGCCACGGTGATGAATGCCTTGGCGCTGCAAGACGCGCTGGAACGCATCGGCGTCACCACCCGGGTGCAGACCTCCATCGAGATGCGCTCGGTGGCCGAACCCTACATCCGCCTGCGCGCCATTCGCCATCTGGACAAAGGACGCGTCGTCATCGTCGGCGCCGGCACCGGCAACCCCTATTTCACCACCGACACCGCGGCCGCCCTGCGCGCCATGGAGATCGGCGCCAACGCCCTGATCAAGGCCACCAAGGTGGATGCCGTCTACGCCAGCGATCCGCTGACCGACCCCAATGCCGAGCGTTTCGAGTTTCTCTCCTACATCGACGCGCTGAACCTGCGGGTGGGCGTTCTGGACAGCACCGCCATCACCCTTTGCATGGACAACAACCTGCCCATTTTCGTGGTGGACCTGTGGCAGCCGCACGTGATCGAGGCGGTGGTCCTGGGCCAGCGCGTCGGCACGGTGATCGGCGACCCCAAAACCTGGCGCACCGACGCCGATGCGCCGGCCTGATCCCCCGGCGCGGCGCCTCTTCTCTCCGATGCTGGCAACCGGTTTGCCGCCGGACCAATCACCTCCAGGGAGCAGATCATGGTTGACGAAATCCTGCTGGACACCGAAGATCGCATGGAGAAAACCATCAGCGCCTTGCAGAACGACCTGAAGCCGATCCGCACAGGCCGTGCAAGCCCCGCGTTGGTGGAGCATATCCCCATCGAGTATTACGGCATGCCCACGGCCATGAACCAACTGGCCACCATCAGCGTGCCAGAGCCGCGGCTGATCACCATCAAGCCCTTCAGCGCCGGGGACATCGGCGACATCTCCAAGGCGATCATGAAGTCGGACCTGGGCATCACCCCCACCAACGACGGCAAGATCATCCGCCTGGTCATCCCGGCCCTGACCGAAGAGCGCCGCCGGCTGCTGGTCAAGCAGGTCCACGGCCGCGTCGAAGAGGCGCGCGTGTCAGCCCGCAACATCCGGCGTGACGCCAACGAGCTGCTCAAGGACGCCGAGAAGGACAAGGTCATCTCCGAGGATGACATGTACGCGGCGCGTGAGGAAGTGCAGAAGCTGCTGGACGCGACGATCAAGCAGATCGACGCGGTCGGCGCCGCCAAGGAAGTCGAGATCATGGAAATCTAGCGCGGCTGGCCACCCCGGCCGCCCGCGCCGACCATCGAGCCGGCCATGCCACCAGAAGCGCAGACGCCCCCCCCACCCCCCCTCGCC
>JACSRL010000769.1 GCA_014879765.1 Anaerolinea sp.
TTCGCAGGAGGCCTGGCTTTCGGCCATCTGCACGATGTCCTCGATCCAGGTCACCACGCCGTTGAAGACCCCCAGGCCGATGAAGAAGATCAGCAGGGTGAGCAGGAAATCGCGCTGGCGCAGGGCCAGCTTGATGCCGTCGAAGACCAGCGCCCGCTCGTCAGTGCCCGCGGCTGAGGCCGGCGTCGGCGGCCGCTCCCGCGCGAAGATCAGGAAGATCAGCGCGCCGATCACCGCCAGGCCGCCGTAGATCAGCAGGACGGTGGGGATGTCGGTCGCCAAGACCAGGAAGGGGGTCAATGCCAGCGCGACCACCTGGCCGGCGTACATGGAGAGGGTGGCCAGGCCGGACGCGGTGGCCCGTTCCCCCAGCGGAAACCAGCGGGCGGCCACGGTGGTGATGGCGTTGAGCAGAAAGGGCTGCGCCACGGCGATGCCGATCTGGGCGACCAACACCGTGCTGTAGCTGTCGCCCGCCAGGCCGCGCAGCAGGCCGAACGCACCGGTCAGCACCGCTCCGATCCCGATCCCCACCCGCAGGCCATAGGTGTCGATGACCCACGAGGCGGGGATCGAGACGAAGAGATAGACCACCATGAAGCTCAACGCCAGCGCGGCGATGGCCAGATCGGACACGCCGTAGAAGGCCGCGGCCGGCCCGGTGATCGACGCAAAGGTGATCCAGAGGATCTGGTTGACGAAGATCACGGCCATGAAGGCCAGCAGCACGGTCCAGCGGTAGGGGTAGGCGCGAACGGTGGTTGAGGACATGGTGAACGATAAACTGAAAAGTTGTTGAGCGCATGCGGGTTGAGTAGCGGGTTGAGGTGACGCGACTCACATGAGGTTAGCCAACTCTAGCGTATCGAAACCCTCCGGAGGTCTCGATACGGCGCAGCGCCTACTCGACCAACGTACGCGCAACGCGATTCATGCCCATTTTCCTCTGCCTTCTGCGAACCGTTCACCGATCACCGTTCACCGTTCATCCCGCATACGCGCCCAGCAGCTCGGTCAGCAGCCGCGCGCCGAAGCCGCTGGCGCCGCGCACCGCGAAGGGGCTGTTCTCCTCCTGCCACGAGACGCTGGCGATGTCCAGGTGCGCCCAGGGCTGCTCGCCGGCGAACTCGCGCAGGAAGAGCGCGGCGGTGATGGAGCCGCCCAGCCGGCCTCCCGTGTGCTTCATGTCGGCCGCGTCGGTGTCCAGCAGCTTGCGGTAGGGCTGCCAGAGCGGCATCGGCCACAGCGACTCGCCGGTCAGCTCGCCGGCCGCGGCCAGCCGGCCGCGCAGCGTCTCGTCGTCGCAGAAGAGCCCGGCCAGGTCCGACCCCAGCGCGATGCCGATCGCGCCGGTCAGGGTGGCGATGTCCACCATGGCGTCGGGCTGGTAGCGCGCGGCGTAGCACATGGCGTCGGCCAGCACCTGGCGCCCCTCGGCGTCGGTGCTGATGATCTCCACCGTCTTGCCGTTCATGGCCGTCACCACGTCGCTGGGCTTGATCGCGTCGCCGCCCGGCATGTTTTCGCTGGCCGCGATCACAGCCACGGCGTGTACCGGCAGGTTGAGGCCGGCCGCCGCCACCAGCGCGGCCGCGGTGGCCGCGCCGCCGCCCATGTCGCCCTTCATCTTCCACATGTTCTCAGCCGGCTTGATGCTGATGCCGCCGGTGTCGAAGGTGATGGCCTTGCCCACCAGCGCCACGGTGGAGAGGCTGGCGGGATCCACCCCCTGGGGGATGTGCTCCAGGACGATGAGCTGCGCCTCTTCGTCGCTGCCGCGCGCGATGCCCAGCAGCGAACCCATGCCCAGCTCGGCCATCTCCGCCTCGCCCAGCACCTGCGCCTTCAGCCCGGCGGCCTCGGCCCGCTGCACCACGCGCCGCGCCATCTCGCTGGGGGTCAGGTAGTTGGGCGGCTCATTGACCAGATCGCGCGCCCAGTTGGCGGCCTCGCCCACCACCTGGCCCGCGGCCATGCCCTGTTGCACCGCGGCCAGCTTGTCAGCGTCGGCCTCCAGCACCACCACCTCGGCCAGCTCCGGCTTGCCATTGTCCCCCTCGGCGCGCTTGTAGCCGCGGTAGCGGTAGCTGCCCAGCAGCGTGCCCTCGACCAGGGCCGCGGCCGCGTCGGCCGCGTCCAGCCCGCCCGCGCCCGCGCCGTGGACGACGGTGGCCAGACGGGCCACGCCCAGCTCGCGCGCCTTCTTGGCGGCCGCGGCCGCGGCCTTGCGCGCCTTGGCCAGGCCGAAATCCGCCTGTTTGCCCAGGCCGGTGATCAGCACCCGCGGCGCGGTCAGCGCGCCGCCGCTGTAGAGCACCTGAGTCTCGCCCAGCTTGCCCTTGAAGTCGCCGGCCGCGATGACCTGCGTGACCAGGCCGTTGAGCGCCTGATCCAGCGCCCTCGTCGCGCCGCCCGGCTCAGTGACGCCCTCGAACAGGTTGACCACCAGAAGGTCGGCCGTCTCATCCTGCACGAAACCTTGTTTGACGTGAAATTGCATGGTGTTTCCTTTCATTTGGGGTTAGGTTGGTAATTGATGGACAAACACATGGCGCTCTGGCCGGTCTCCGACCGAGCCAGCCCACCATGGACAAACACATGGCGC
>JACSRL010000770.1 GCA_014879765.1 Anaerolinea sp.
CTGGTTGAACGACACAGATGGCCAGCGCAGGTCGAGTAGGGCCAGGCGGCGTCTGGCTCGTGAGTAACTTGAGCGCAACCGGCTTCTGAGCGCCGAAAGCCGCCGCCTGGCCCGTACCGAGACCGAAGCGGGTCGCGCGGTGGATCCGCTCCGGTTTCGACACTTGCGCCGCACGCACGTGCAGGTGTACGCTGGATTCGGCTGCCCTCATGCGACGCGCGTCACCTCAACCCGCTCCCCCACTCCGGGGTGCTTCGCAATCGACCTACGCTAACCAACTCATTTCAAACACACCCAGTCCAATTAACCATTCACCCATTCAGCAATTCAGCAATTCACCCATTCAGCAATTCACCCATTCACCATTCTCCTTCACTCATAAGCCAGCACTTCCCGCACCGACAGACGGGCGGCGTGGTGCGCGGGCCAGAAGCTGGCGATGGCGGAGATCAGCAGCGCGGCGGCCAGCCAGAGCAGCGCGCCTTGCCCGGCGTAGCGAAATTCCAGCGGGTTGTCCATGAAGGCCAGGCCGATCTGCTGGCTCATCAGCCGGCCGACGGGCCAACCCAACACCACGCCCTGGCTCCAACTGATCAGGCCGATCAGCATCCCCTCCACCAGCACGATCTGCATGATGGCGCCGGTGGCCGCGCCGATGGCGCGCATGACGCCGATCTCCCGGGTGCGCTCCAGCACGTTGATGCTCATGGCGCCCATCAGGCCCATGCCGCCCACGGCCGCGATGAGCAGCGCCATGATCAGCAGGAAGGTGATCAGGATGTTGAACTGCAAGCGCACCGCCTCCTGAAGCTGGAATTTGGTCTCGACGCGGCCGACCTGGAAACCGGCTGCTTTCAACTGCGCCTGCAGCGCCGCGGCCGCGGCCGCCTGGGCGGCCGGCGTGTGGTCGACGGTGGCGACGCGCGCAAAGCTGGCCCGGCCGGCCGTGCCGGTGAGCTGGGTGAAATAGGGATAATTGACATAAGCTGTGGGCGCGGTCAGAACGCTATGCACCAGGCCCACCACCACCCAGTCGCTGTTCTTGTCGTCGATGCGCAGGGTGACGGTGTCGCCCACCGCCAGATCGGGTTCGGCGTCCAGCGCGTTGCTGTTCAGCACCACCGCGTTTTGATCCTCCGGCAACAGCCAACGGCCGGCCAGCAGCCGCGGCTTGATCATCTGTGTCTGGGCCAGGGGCGCGCGCAGCCGGATGCGGTCGCTCTGCGAGCCGTCGGCGCGCTGGCGCACCGCGCTGCCGTTGCCCCAGGTCTCCACCGCGGCCACAGCCGGCAGTTGCAGCATCTGATCGGCGATCTGCTGGCTGCGGTAGGGGCGGTCGAATTCGACGGCCACGTCATAGTTGTCATAACGATTGGCCAGCGCCAAAGTGTAGTAGAGGCTGGTGCGCACCGAGAGGACACCGACGAAGATCGCGCCGGCCAGGGTGAGAGTCGCCATGGTCAGGGCCAGCCGGCCCTTGCGGCGGAAGGTGTTGCGCAGCGAGATCACCAGCGGCCGGTGCATGAAGGGCAGGAGACGCTGGCTGGCCAGCAGCAGGTGATCGATGGGCCCGCGGCCGAAGCGCCCTTTGCCCAGCCCATAGCTGGCCATGGCCTCGCGCACGGTGACGCGCGCGCCGGCCCAGATCGGCCAGGCCGAGGCCAGCAGCGGCATGGCCAGCGCAACGGCCACCTGCCAGGCCAGCACCTGTGGGGCAAAGCCGGGGCCGGTCACGTCGAAATTGAGGAAGCCGGCGGCAAAGCGGGCCAGCGCCACCGCGCCCACCATGCCCAGCGGCAGACCGATGACCAGCGCCAGCAGGCCGTAGAGCAGCGCCATGCCGAAATAGATGCCCATGATCTGCCGGCTGGTGGCGCCGATGGCTTTCATCACCCCCACCTGGCGGGTCTGCTGGGCCAGGGTGGCGCTGACGGTGTTGACCACCAGGAAGCCGCTGAGCAGCAGGCTGAGCACCCCCAGCGCCCCCAGGATGACAAACAGCGCGTCGAGAATATCCTGCACCGGCGCGCGGCCAGGGTCAGGGGTCGAGATGGAGAAGACCTGGCCGCCCCCCTGCTCGATCTTGTCCTCGACCTGCTGCGCCACCGCCTGGATGTGAGCCTTGTCGTCGTTCGGCTGGGCCACGCTGAGCAGCAGACTGCTGAACTGGCGGTCGTAGCCCCAGCGCCTGAGGGTGTCAAAGCTGACGTAGCCGTAGAGCTGATCGACAAAGCGCGCCGGCGGCAGGTTGATGTCGTAGACCGTGCCGGCGATCTGCACCTCGCGCCGGCGGCCATCGCCCAGCTCCACCTGCACCATGTCGCCGATCTGTGCGCCCAGCAGGGGGAGCGAGTTGCGCTCCAGCACGATGCCGTTCAGCGGCGGAGGCCAGGCGCCCTCCTCCGGGCGCAGGCGGTTGACCGGCAGATCGCTCCAGGCCGGCCGGGCCAGCAGAGTCAGATCCTGCCAGCGGCTGCTGGCAGGGGTCTCGACCTGGATCGAGAGGCCGAAGCTGGCCGAGACCGCCGCCACACCCTTCATGCGGCTGACGGTATCCAGCAGCTCGTCGTCGAAGGGGCTGACGCTGAGCGTGTCCGAGCGC
>JACSRL010000771.1 GCA_014879765.1 Anaerolinea sp.
ACGATTCGCCCATGATGACAGACTCGGCGCAAGTGCCGGGCACCTCGACAACTTTATTTACGGTGTACTCATGGCCAATCACCCCCAATTGCCTCTTGACAAAGAAACCGGCCTGTGCGATAATATAGACCGGTCGTTCGATTTAATTTCACCCTGGTACCGTTCATGCCGAAAGTCTCTGAACAACACACCCTGGCTCGCCGCCAGCAAATCATCGACGCCGCCTACCGCTGCTTTGCGCGCAAGGGCTTTCACCAGACCACTATGCGCGACATCTATCAGGAGGCGGCGCTGAGTCCGGGAGCGGTCTACCATTACTTCGGCGGCAAACACGAGATCATCGCCGCCAGCTTCGACTTCGACTATCAGCGCAGCATCGATCTGTTCACGGCCGCCGCGGCCAGCGATGACCCGCTCCAGTCGTTGACCGATCTGATCAGCTTCATGTTCACCGGGCTGCGAGAGGCGGCCGCGCTGGGCGCTGGGCGTGTCAACGTCCAGGGCTGGGGCGAGGCGCTGATCAATCCCTCATTGCGGGAGGTCGTGCGCCAGTCCCTGGAAGTCTACCGCACGGCCACCGCCGACATCGTTCGCCGCGCGCAGGCGGCCGGCCAGATCGATCAGGCGGTCGATCCCGCGGCCCTCAGCAACGCCCTGCTTTCGCTGTACTACGGGCTGGAGCTGCAACTGGCCCTCGATCCGCAGCTCGATGTGGAGCAGTATGCGCAGGCAGTGCGGGCGCTGCTGCACTCTGTTTCGCAGCGACCTTGAATACCCATTCTTTTGGCGACAGGAGAGAACGAGATGAGCGTCGATGTGATGAGCGATGACCGAATGCAGACAACCGGGGCCACAAGGAGTGCGGCCGTGACCGCCCCTGATCGGGCCGCGCTGCGCGTCAGGCTGGAGGAGACACGCGCGGCTTTCCACCGCCTGCTGGAGGCCTCGACCGGCGAGCGATGGCGCGCCAAGAGCCCCACCACCGACTGGACCAGGGGCGAGGTGTTGGTTCACCTGACCTGGTCGCTGGAGGAATTGCCCAGGGAGATCGAGAGCGCCCGCCGGGGGAAAGGGATGTACAACCTGCCCAAGTGGCTCGCCGAACCGGGCAGCTACTGGCTGAACCGCTGGCTGGCGCGCAAGAGCGATCCCGTCTCCGTGCGGCGGCGCTACGACGCGGCCATGGACGCCGCGCTGGCTGCGCTGGAGAGCGTGCCGGACAGCGACTGGGACAAGGGTGCAGCCTTCTACGGGCATGGCTTCCATTCGGTGCGCGATCTCTTCGACGCGCCGGCGGAGCACCTGGCCGAGCATGCGCAGGGATGGAATTCCTGAACAGAGCCAGCGACCAATGCCAAGGAGCCGACCATGACCGCGAGAGTTTTCATCAGCGCCACCGGCAACGGCTTGACGCGCGCTGTCCAGTCAGCCGCGGGAACATTCCAGGTCGAGACGCTGCTGGCCGGCGTCGACGTCTGCTGCCTGGCCGTCGATCCGTTGGACGGGCAAAGGGTCTACGCGGGCGGCAACACCGCCGGCGTGTTGCGCTCCGACGACCAGGGCAAGACCTGGCAGTCGATGGGGCAGATGGGTTACCCGGTGAAGGCCATTGCCGCCAGCCCGACGCAACGCAACGTCGTCTACGCCGGCGTCAGGCCAGCCATGCTCTTCGTCTCGACCGACGCCGGCCTGACGTGGAGCGAACTGCACGCCTTCCGGCGCATCCCCTGGCGGCGTCTCTGGTTCTCGCCGGCTGAGAAGCCCTTCCGCGCCTACATCCAGGGCATCGCCCCCTCGCCGACCGATCCGCAGCGCATCGTCGCGGGCGTCGAGCTGGGCGCTACCGTCGTCAGCAGCGACGGCGGCCAGAGTTGGACCGGCCACCGGCCAGGATCGCTGCGTGACTGCCACAGCCTGGCCTTTCATGCCAGCAACGGCGCCTGGGTCTACGAGGGGGGAGGGAGCCATGGGGGCGCAGCCTTCAGCCAGGATGGCGGCCTCACCTGGATCAACGCGGGGCCGGGCCTGGATCGACACTACGGCTGGGCGGTGGCAGCCGACAGCGGCGATCCCTCGATCTGGTACGTGTCGGTCTCACCCGGCCCGGGCAAGGCGCACGGCAGCCAAAACGCCGAGGCCGCCATCTTCCGCCGCGACGGCGCGGGGTGGCGGAAGTTGAGCGGCGGCCTGCCGCAGCCGCTGGCCCACATGCCCTACGCGCTGCTCACCGACCCAGGCAAGGCCGGCGTCCTCTACGCCGGCTTGAGCAACGGCGACCTCTGGTGCAGCCTGGACTACGGCGAGCGGTGGGAGCAACTGCCGGTGTCGCTGGGCGGCATCCACCGCGCGCTGGTCATGCTGGCGTCGGCGCCGACCCAAACGGGGAGAAACCCGTGACAACAAGCATCGTCTCAGCCGCAACAGTGGGCTGGATCGCCATCGCTACAGGCGTCTCAGCCATCCTTGCGGTGATATCCTTTGCCTTGATGTTCACCGTCAATCCATTCCTGCATCCTGACTCAAAAAAAAATAGCCGCTCGGGCCGGTCTCCGACCGAGCCCGCTGTTTTCATCAACGGTTGTGCGTCCCAGCGCA
>JACSRL010000781.1 GCA_014879765.1 Anaerolinea sp.
GTTGCGCAGACGAAAACCATGCCCGCACGAGAAAAACCCGGTTTCTGTACGACTGGCTGAGCAGTTACGAGATGACACATAAAAAGCCGCTCGGGCCGGTCTTTGCGTAGCACCCCGGACGGGGCCGACCGAGCCCGCTGTTTTCATCCACGATTGTGCGCAATGCGCATGGACTTAAAAGCCGCTCGGGCCGGTCTCCTGACCGAGCCCGCTGTTTTCCATCCACGATTGTGCGCAATGCGCATGGACTTAAAAGCCGCTCGGGCCGGTCTTTGCGTAGCACCCCGGACGGGGCCGACCGAGCCCGCTGTTTTCCATCCACGATTGTGCGCAATGCGCATGGACGTCTGTTATGAGAACTTTCCACAACCTCCCCAACCCGCCGCTGGCCACGCCCTGTAACCTGGCCATCGGCAATTTCGACGGCGTCCACCGCGGCCATCAGGCGCTGCTGACCGCCATGCGCGAGGATGCACACCGCCATGGCCGCCAGGCCGGCGTGTTGACCTTTGATCCCCACCCGGCGGCCTTGCTGCGCCCGGACCGGGTTCACTCCTACCTGACCACCATGCCAGAACGGCTGGAGGTGTTCGCGGAGCTGGCGCTGGACTTTGCTGTGGTCTATCCCTTCAGCCTGGAGACGGCCCACATGCCAGCCGCGGCCTTCATCGCCCAGGTGCAGCAGGCGGTGCAGATGGCCGCGCTGTGGGTGGGGCCGGACTTCGCGCTGGGCCGCAACCGCGAGGGGGATGTGGCGACCTTGCGCGCCATCGGCCAGGATCGGGGCTACCAGGTACACACCATCGAGCCGCAACTGCTGGAGGGGGAAGAGGTGCGCAGCGGCCGCATCCGCAGCTATCTGCTGGAAGGGGATGTGCAGGCGGCCGGCCGCCAACTGGGCCGACCCTACCAGGTCAGCGGCCAGGTGACGATGGGCGCGCAGCGCGGCCGCCTGCTGGGCTTCCCCACCGCGAACCTGGCCGTGCCCGAAGGGCGCCTGCTGCCGGCCAACGGCGTCTACGCCACCTGGGCATACCTGGACGACGCCCCAACCCGGCGCGGCCAGCCGCTGGCCAGCGCGACCAATGTGGGGGTGCGTCCCAGCTTCGACAACGGCCAGCGCACAGTGGAGGCCTATCTGCTGGACTTCGACGGCAACCTGTACGACCAGCAGGTGACGCTCCAATTTGTGGCCCGGCTGCGCCCCGAGGAGCGTTTTTCCGACATCACAGCGTTGATCGCGCAGATCCGGCGGGATGAGGAGGCAACGCGCAGGCTACTGTTGCGTGAAACGTGATGCGTGACGAGTGATGCATGGCCTGTAGTTCAGAGCTCATGGCCGAAAGTTCAAAATCCACACACCCGAGAGTCGATTCCGGGTCACGTTTCACGCATCACGCCTCACGCCAGCCGCCGCAGCGCATCTCCAAGTCGGACGATCTCGTCCAGGGTGTTGTAGTGTACTGCGCCGATGCGCACCATGCCGCCCTGCTCCTCCAGACCCAGGCGTTCGGTGACGGCCAGGGCGTAGTAGTTGCCATCCCAGACGAAGATGCCGGCCTGGCCCAGCGCCTCAGCAACGGCGCGGGGGTGATGGCCCTGCCAGGAGAAGGAGATGGTGGGGACCCGCTCAGCCAGCCGGCCGCGGTCAGTGACGCCATGCACGCGCAGGCCGGGGATGCCCGCAAGCTGGTCGAGAATGGCCGCGCTGAGCACATGGTCATAGGCGCGCAGCAGGGACATGGCGGCATGGAGACGCTGGCGGCGGGGCGCGCCCTCACCCCAACCCTCTCCCAGGAGGCGAGGGGGCGCACCCTCACCCCGGCCCTCTCCCAGGGGGCGAGGGGGCGCACCCTCCGGCTCCCTCTCCCTTTGGGAGAGGGGTGGGGTGAGGGGAAGTCCTGCACCATACCGAAACCCCAGATCCGCCAGATACTCCACCGCCGCCAGCACGCCGGCGATCCCCTCATGGTTCTGCGTGCCAGTCTCGAACTTGTGCGGCGGCTGGTTCTTGGCCGGCCGCACCTTGTAGGCCCGTAGCCGGTCCAGCAGCTCATAGCGGCCATAGAGCACCCCCACGTGCGGCCCGAAGAACTTGTACGCGCTGCACGCCAGCAGGTCACAGCCCAGCGCCTGCACATCCACCGGGCCGTGGGGAACGTATTGCACCGCGTCCACGAAGACCAGCGCGCCGACCTCGTGCGCCCAGCGGGTGATGGTCGCCACGTCGTGTACCGTGCCGGTGGCGTTGGAGGCGTAGCCGACCGCCACGATCTTGGTGCGCTCGTTGAGCAGCCCGCGCAGCCCGGCCATATCCAGGGTGTAGTCCTCCACGTCGAAGTCCACCCAGCGCACCGTCGCGCCGCGATCCTCAGCCAGCAGGGTCCAGGGACTGATGTTGGCATCGTGATCCATGCGCGTCAGCACGATCTCGTCCCCCTGCTGCAGGTCGCGGCCCAGGGCGCGGCTGACCGCGAAGGTCAATGTGGTCATGTTGGGGCCGAAGACGATCTCGTCGGGCGAGGCTGCGTTGAGCAGGTCGGCCATGGCCGCGTGCGCGTCGTCCAGGCTCGCATCGCTGCGCTGGGCCGTGGCAAACGCGCCGCCGCGGTTGGCGTTGGCATGGATCAGATAATCGGCCATCGCGTCGATGACCACCTGCGGAACCTGCGTGCCGCCGGGATTGTCCAGGAAAAGCGCCGGCCGGCCGTGAACCTGCATGCCCAGCGCGGGAAAAGCAGCGCGGATTTGGTTGAGATCAAACATGATGTCTAAGGTGTCCTTTCACATTTCCCGTTTCACTGCCCACTCTGCACCGCCACCGGATAGATCCGCGTCGCCAGGTCGATGCCGGCCGTCTGGAACGCGGCCTTAACGGCTTTGATTCCCCGGTCCTGCGCCGCGTCAAAGCTGATGGCAGCCGTGTCGATCCAGTAGTAGAGGGTGAAGGTGACGGAGTTGTCGCCGAAGCTGTCGAAGACCACGCTGGGCGCGGGATCGGCCAGGGCCAGGGTGGACGCCTGGCCGATGGCCTCCAGCGCGATGGCCGTGGCCCGCTCCAGGTCCTCGCCGTAGGGCGCCCAGGCCTTGATGGCCAGCCGGCGTCTGGGCGCCTGGGTGTAGTTGGTGATGGGTTTGGTGTAGACGTCGGCGTTGGGGATCAGCACCAGCAGGCCATCGGAGGTGCGAATCTCCGTGGCGCGCAGGGAGACATCGGTGACGCGGCCGGTATAGCCGGTGACCTGGATCAGGTCGCCGATGCCGAAGGGCTGTTGCCAGAGCAGCAGCAGGCCGGCCACAAAATTGCGCGAGATATCCTGCAAGGCAAAGCCGACGGTGAAGCCGATGATGCCCAGGCCGGCCAGAAAGGCGGTCAGGTTGAAGTTGACCTGCTGCAAGGCCCAGATGACGCCCAGCGTGATCATCCCCCAACTGCCCAGCCGGGTCAGCAGCAGCGTCACCTCCGGGTTCAGCCCGCGCCGCTCGCCGGTGCGGCGAATCCACCTGGCCACCAAACCGGCCAGATAGAACATGACCAGGAAGATGACGATAGCCGCGATGACCTTGGGAATCACAGTGATGACCCAATCGAACATCCGGTCCAGCAGACTGTTGACAGTGTCCATGCTTGCTCCTTCTGCGCCAGGCTGAACCCTGGCCCTGCGGCGGCCGGCCCGCGGGCCATGCCACGCCTGACGACTGTCCCAGTATAGCGCGGCCGGCGATTTCGCAAAACCTGCCACAGCCCGACGGAGGACACCGGCTGTTGACAGGAGCGGGCAGACAGGCTATGATTGGGCCGATGCCTGAACTCCACCCTACCCCGATCTTCCGCCTCGGCCTGCAACACCTTTCCGGCGACCCCTTTTGGGTGCTGGTGCGGGAAGGAATCTATCAGCGCGCCGAGCAGTTGGGCGTCGACCTGGTCCCCGTGGAGGTCGATATGTGGCCGCTGCGCGCCGACCGCCAGATGGAAATCGTCGAAGAGATGCTGGCCATGGAACTGCACGGGCTGGTGGCGCAATCCATGCCCCCGTCGCTGGCCCGCCTGATCGCCAACAGCGGCGTGCCGATTGTGCTCATGGTCGAGGTGGAGGTACAGCATCCCCTGATCGCCGCCCCCCATGGGCTGTACGAAGTGGCGCGTATCGCAGCCCGCCTCGTCGCCCAGTGCATCGACGGGCGCGGGCGCGTGCTGGTCGCGGGTGGACTGACCGACGGCTTCGACCAGGGACAAAGCCGCATCCGCGGCTTCCGCTCGGCGCTGGAGATGGTCCCGCAGATCGAGATCACCCACGTCCCTTCCTCCTGGGCCTATGACAACGCATTGACGCAGATCATGGAGGCGCTGCGCCAGGAGAGCGGACGCTTCGACGCCATCTTCGGCCTGTCGGATTCCATGGCGCTGGCCGCCATGCGCGCCGCACGTGAGCTGGGGCTGGCGGACCAGGAGACCTGTGTCGTCGGCGTCAACGGCGATCCGCTGGCGCTGGCCGCCATCCTCGATCGATCGATGACCGCCACGGTGGAGACGCCGGCGGTGGAGTTCGGACGACAGGCGGTGGATCTGGCCTGGGCGGCCCTCCATGGGGAGCCGCTGCCGCGCCACTTCGACTACTGCCCGCGCCTGGTCACAGCCGACAACGTGGCCCAGGTCAGCGCCGAAAGGTTGGCTGCCATGGCCAGCCTGCCCAACCGGCTGGTTGGCCTCAGCCGTCACCAGGAACAGGAGCGGCTGGTGCAACTGGAGACCAGCCTGGAGATCAGCCGGCGGGTGGGCAGCATCCTGGATCGCCAACAGCTCTACCGCGAGATCGTCGACCTGATCCGCTCCAACTACGGCTACGACGAAGCACAGATCTTCATGTGGTCCATGCGCCGGCGGGAGTTCATCCTGGACCGGCCAGGGCAGGGGCCGGAGCCGACGGTGCGGGTTCCCCTGGCGCAGTCGGGTCTGCTGGGCCACACGCTGCTGCAAAACCGGCCGACCTTCATCCCCGACATGCGCCACAGCCACCGCTTCCCGGCCGATCCCTACTGGCCCTCCACGCGCTCCCGGGTCATCCTTCCCATCCGCCAGGGGCCAGACATCATCGGCCTGCTGGATCTGCACAGCGGCCAGCCGATCCAGCACAGCTCCAGCGCGCTGATCGGCCTGCAGGCACTGGCCGACCAGCTGGGGCTGGCGTTGCGCAACGTGGAACTCTACAGCGAGGCCATCGCCGCGCGCGCCGAAGCTGAGCGTGCAGACCGGTTGAAAAGCCGCCTGCTGGCCAACGTCAGCCACGAGCTGCGCACGCCGCTCAACGTCATCGAAGGCTACAGCCAGGCCGCGCTGGCCCGCCCCGACCTGTACGGCGTCGAGCTGCCGCCCGCGCTGCGCAACGACCTGCGCCATATCTTCACCAGCAGCCAGCATCTGGAGCACCTGATCAACGACCTGCTGGACCTCTCACGGGCCGAGATCGGCGAGCTGGAGATCGTGCCGGAGCTGCTGGACCCGGCCGCGGTCATCGCCGACGCGTTCGAGAGCATGGCGGGCAGCAGGATTGCGCCGGAAGAGGTGGTGTGGCGGCTGCACCTGCCCGACGCGCTGCCGGCCATCTATGGCGACCCTGCCCGCCTGCGCCAGATTCTGCTCAATCTGCTGAGCAACGCCGGCAAATTCACCGCGCGCGGCCGCATCGTGGTGGCCGCCGAGGCGCAGGCGCGCGATCTGCACATCTGGGTCGAAGACACCGGCCGCGGCATCGCCGTGGAGCAACAGACGCGCATCTTCGAAGCCTTCGGCGCGGCCGAATCGTCCACCCAACCAGGGCAAAGCATCGGCCTGGGTCTGCGGGTGACGCATGAGCTGGTCAAGCTGCACGGGGGGAGGCTGAGCCTGGCCAGCACCCCTGGCGTCGGCACGGTCTTTCACGTCTACCTGCCCCTGCCGGCCGCGCCGCCGGACAACGCGCCAGCGGCCGCGCAGCCCGCGGGCGCGGTCTATCCGCACCTCCTGGAGCAGGCGCCCGACGCGCTGCCCGCGCACATCGACCCGTTGACCCGGCGGGCGGTGCGCTATGTGTGGGAGCACCACGCCCGCGCCTTCACGCGCGAGGAGATGGCTGCCACCCTGGGCGTCGCGCCAGGCCATCTGACGCAACATTTCCGCCAGATGCTGGGGGTCACGCCGTGGGAATATCTGACCCATGTGCGCATCGAGCGAGCCAAGGAACTGCTGGCGGCCAACACGCTGAGCATCACCGAGATCGCCGGCTTGGTGGGCTACAGCGACGCCGCCTATTTCAGCCGCATCTTCAGCCGGGAGACCGGCCGCACCCCGCGCGCCTACCGTCAGCAAGCCATTCACCCGCCAGATTCGTGACACGATCCGCCCATCGTCGGACGGGATTTTGACTTTCCGTCTAATTCTCCAAGAATACACACTTTTTGTACAAGACATTTGGGGGAACAGGGGTTACAATGACATCACTGCCCATCGCTTGCCAGAACCATCAGGATCGGCCCGCAAGTCTGTGAAGCCTGGCCCAACATCTGTGGCCGGGTCCTCGCTCTGACATTTCCTCGTCGCTTGGAGCCCGTGATGAGAACTGTGCTCATCGTCGAACCAGATGATGCCACCCGTGATCTCTATCAGCGGGAACTCAGCCGTTCTTATCAGGTGATTTGCACCAGCAATGTCCAGGACACCGTCCACCTTTTGCACACCAACCCCATCGACATCGTGGTTCTGGAGCCTGTCTCGACCGACAGCGCAGGCTGGCGCATGCTGGAGTATCTGGGCAGCGGCCAGCAGGGCGCGCCTGCGCCGGTGGTTCTGTGTAGCGCTCTGGACGAACGCCGGCGCGGCCTGAACCTGGGCGCGGCCGCCTATCTGGTGAAGCCAGTTCTTCCCACCACCCTTTTGGAGACCCTCGACCACATCCTGCACGGCTAATCGATCCAAACCGGGGGTAGGTCGCGATCCAGCCACCTGCCCACCCCAAGGTCAAGGAGAAAGACATGACTGTCCAATCCACCGCCACCCCTCCCCTCGGCGCCGCGAAGAAACGCAATTTTCGGAGCCAGGAAGCCACCGTCGGCTTGCTTTTCATCCTGCCCAGCCTGATCGGTTTCGTCATCTTTTACGCCATTCCGGCCGTGCGCGGGATATTCATCAGCTTGTCGGACTGGGATCTGTTGACGCCGGCCGAGTTCGTGGGGTTGGCCAACTACAGCAAGCTGTTGAAAGACCCCACCTTCTGGAACTCCCTCAAGGTTACGTTCTACTACGTCCTGCTCAACATTCCCGTGCAGACGATCCTGGCGTTGGTGATCGCGGTGATGATGTCGCGGCTGACCAAGTCGATCATCATCCGGGCAATCATCATCCTGCCCTGGCTGATGCCCAGCGTGGTCGTCGGTCTGCTCTGGCTCTGGCTGATGGACCCCACCATCGGCATCATCAACGAGGCGCTGCGCGCCCTGGGCCTGGGCACCGTGCCCTTCCTCAATCTGCCCAAGACGGCCATGCCCTCCATCGCGCTGATCAACATCTGGCAGTATGTGGGCTACACGGCGCTGCTGGTCTTCGCCGGCCTGCAGGCCATCCCCGGCTCGGTCTACGAGGCGGCGCAGATCGACGGCGCCTCCGAGGGCCAGATGTTCTGGAAGGTGACGATCCCGCTGTTGCGCCCGGTGCTGGTCTTCGTGTTGGTCACCTCAGTCATCGGCTCCTTCCAGATCTTCGACACCGTAGCCATCACCACCAAGGGCGGCCCCATCAACGCCACCAAGGTGCTCAACTTCTACATCTACGAGCAGGCCTTCACCCGCTTCAACATGGGCTATGCCACGGCCATCTCCATGGTGTTGTTCCTGATCCTGATCTTCGTCAGCATAATCCAGATGCGCCTGATGCGCGCCGGCGAGTCCGATATGTAAGGTTTCGAGACGGCAGCCGGCTGGACCTCCGGTCCGGTTGGGCAGCCTGATCGACCACCCCATAGGAGTGATCTCATGACTGCACAAGCTCCCACCGTTCACGTGCCGCGCCGGGCCTTTCCCTGGGGCAAGTTGGCCGCCTGGATCGCCCTCGGCATTCTCCTGGTTGTAACTCTCTTTCCCTTCTACTGGATGCTGCGCACCGCGCTGACCTTCCCCACATCGATCTACAAGGACACCAGTTCGCTGTTGCCGGTGGACGCCACCTTGATCAACTTCAAGCGCGTGCTGGGCATGCTCCCCGTCCAGCAACTGGTGGAGCTGGGCGGCACGGGCCAGTCGATCAACTTCTTCCTGGCGCTGCGCAACTCGATCATCGTCTCCGTGCTGATGGTGATCGGCCAGGTGGCCTTCTGCGCCATGGCGGCCTATGCGTTCGCCCGGCTGCGCTTCCCCTTCCGCAACCAGATCTTTGCCATCTACATCGCGGCCATGATGGTGCCCGGCATCGTCATGACCATCCCCAACTTCATCTTCATTCGCAACCTGGGTTGGATCGACACCTTTCAGGGCATCGTCGCGCCGGCCTTCCTGATGACGCCGTTCGCGATCTTCTTTCTGCGCCAGTTCTTCCTGGGCGTCAACCGTGAGGTGGAAGAGGCCGCGCTGATCGATGGCGCCAGCATCCCCACGGTGTTCTTCAAGGTCGTGTTGCCCATGACCATTCCGGCCGTCACCACCTTGGGCGTCATCGTCTTCATCGGCTCGTGGAACAACTACATGTGGCCGCTGATCGTCGCCAACAAGGAGACGGTGCGGGTGTTGACGGTGGCGCTGGGCGTCTTCCGTTCGCAGACACCGCAGGGCGCGCCCGACTGGTCCGGGCTGATGGCCGCCACCACGCTGTCCATCATCCCCACCTTCATCCTCTTCCTCTTCGCCGGTCGCAAAATCCTGGACTCGATCCAGTTCTCCGGCTTCAAATAAACCGGGCAACAGTTGCCAACTTGCGGCAAGTTGGCAACTGCCGAGATCAGACTCATCCAACGCAAGGACCCGCGCGAAAATGCGGGCCAACCAAACCCTTTGTCCAATAAGGAGGACAAGAAACCCATGTACCGTCGCTTTCTTCTGATGATCAGCCTGCTGATCGTGTTCAGCCTGATGCTGGGCGCGTGCGGCGGCGCCGCGACACCTGCTGCTCCGGCCGCCCAAGCTCCGGCCGCGGAAACACCGGCTGCCGAAGCGCCGGTTGCTGCGGCCCCAGCGGCTGACGCAGGCGCCGCCAGCCTGCAATACTGGCTGTGGGACTCGGCCCAGCTCCCGGCCTACCAGGCGTGCGTCGACGCCTTCACCGCCCAGAACCCCAACATCAGCGTCAAAATCACCCAGTTCGGCTGGGGCGACTACTGGAGCGGCATCCAGAACGGCATGATCGCCGGCAACGCGCCCGACGTCTTCACCAACCACCTGGCCCAGTATCCGGAATTCGCCTCCAAGAACCAGTTGGTGGACATTCAGCCCTATATCGTGCGCGACAACGTGGACATGGGCGTCTACCTGAAGGGCCTGGCCGACCTGTGGGGTCGCGATGGCAAGCAGTATGGCCTGCCCAAGGACTGGGACACCGTGGCCATCGTCTACAACCAGGATATGCTGGACGCGGCCGGCGTCACGGTGGATGAGGTCAACAACGCCACCTGGAACCCCGAGGACGGCGGCACCTTCGGTGAGCTGATCGCCAAGCTGACCCTGGATGCCAACGGCAAGAACGCCCTCGACCCTGCCTTCGACAAGACCAAGGTGGTGCAGTACGGCTTCGTCCCCGATGGCCCGGCCGACACCTGGGGCCAGACCGGTTGGAGCTGGCTGGCGGCCACCACCGGCTGGCGTCACGTCAACGAAATCTGGGCCACCGCCTACAACTACGACGACCCGCGGCTTTCCGCCACCATGCAGTGGATGGCTGACATGATGGCCTCTGGCAAGATGATGCCGCTGGAGCTGGTCAGCAGCCTGGGCGGATCGGCCGCCTTCACCGCCGGCAAGGGTGCGCTGCACCCCCAGGGCTCGTGGATGATCGGCTTCTTTGCCCAGAACTCCCCCTTCCCCTTCGGCTTCGCTCGCCTGCCCCAAGGTCCCGAAGGCCGCCGCAGCATGTTCAACGGTCTGGCCGACTCCATCTGGGTCGGCACCAAGTATCCTGAAGCCTCCTGGCAGTTGGTGAAGTTCCTGGCCTCGCCTGAGTGCGCCAACATCGTCGGCGACGCCGGCGTCGTCTTCCCGGCGCAGCAGTCCGGCGTCGATCGGGCCATCGCCGCCTACAAAGCCAAGAACCTGGACGTGTCCGCCTTCACCGACCAGGCGACGGAGCCCGACGGCACCTTCCTCTTCCCAGTCACCGACAATGCGCCCGAGATCAACGCATTGGTAGGCCCTGTCATGCAGAGCATTCTGCTGGGCCAGGCCAAGGCCGCAGACGTCCTGCCGCCCACCAACGAGCAGATCAACGCGCTGTTCAAGTAGCCCCGCTGGCCACGACAGTTGCCAACTTTTCGGAAAAGTTGGCAACTGTCGTCTTGTATTCCCTGGCCACCTCCGGCCCTTCCCTTCTGAAAAGTAGAGCTCCCATGCCAAAAATCTCATTCCTCGGCGCCGGCAGCACGGTCTTTGCCAAGAACCTGCTGGGCGACATTCTGAGCTATCCTGAGCTGGCCGATTCGACCATCAGCCTGCACGACATCGACCCGGAGCGGCTGCGCACCTCGGAGAAGGTGGCGCACAAGATCGCTGAGGCGTTGGGGGTCTCTCCCACCATCGAGGCCACGCTGGACCGCGCCCAGTCGCTGGCCGGCGCAGACTATGCCATCGCCATGATCCAGGTGGGCGGCTACCGCCCCAGCACGGTGATCGACTTCGAGATCCCCAAGAAATACGGCCTGCGCCAGACCATCGCCGACACGCTGGGCATCGGCGGCATCATGCGCGCCCTGCGCACCATCCCCGTGCTGCTGGAGATGGCCCACGACATGGAGCGGCTCTGCCCCGACGTGACCTTCTTGCAGTACGTCAACCCCATGGCCATGAACATGTGGGCGCTCGACCGCGGCAGCAGCATCCGCTCGGTAGGGCTCTGCCACAGCGTGCCGCACACCGCCGGCGAGCTGGCCGCGGACCTGGGCGTGCCGGTCGATGAGATCGACTACCAGGTGGCGGGCATCAACCACATGGCCTTCTACCTGAAATTCCAGCGCCACGGACAGGATCTGTACCCGGCCCTGCGCCAGGTGATGCAGGAAGGGCGCATGCCCCCCACCAACCGCGTGCGCTATAAGCTCTTCGAGAAATTCGGCTATTTCGTCACCGAATCCAGCGAGCATCTCAGCGAGTACGTCCCCTGGTTCATCAAACGCGACCGCCCCGACCTGATCGAGCAGTTCAACATCCCGCTGGACGAGTATATCCGCCGCTGCGAGTTCCAACTGGCCGGCTGGGAGGCGCTGCGCCACGTCTTCGAGGATGACAGCCTGCGCTTCCGGGTGGTTCAGGACTATGAAGAGATGGACGATGTGCGCACCGACGGCAGCGAGCGCGACATGGAACGCATCCTGCACCACCTGGTGCAGGTCAAGCGCAGCGTCGAGTACGGCTCGCAGATCGTCTACGCCATGGAGACCGGCAAGCCGACGGTGATCTACGGCAACGTCGGCAACCACGGGCTGATCGACAACCTGCCGGCCGGCTGCTGCGTCGAGCTGCCCTGCCTGGTGGACAAGAACGGCATCCAGCCGACCCACATCGGTTCGCTGCCGCCGCACCTGGCCGCGCTGATGCAGACCAACATCAACGTCCAGGCGCTGACCGTCGAGGCCGCGCTGACCGGCAAGCGCGAGCACATCTACCACGCGGCCATGCTGGACCCGCACACCGCGGCCGAACTGGACCTGGATCAGATCGTCGCGCTGGTGGACGACCTGATCGAGGCGCACGGCGATTGGCTGCCGGCGTATCACTGAGCAAACAGGCAGACGCCCCCGCTCTGGCCGGTCTCCGACCGAGCCACGTCTCGGAAGGGCCTATCACCGCGTAGGCAAGCAGACGCCCCCGCTCTGGCCGGTCTCCGACCGAGCCACGTCTCTGGGAACTGGCAATGATTCACTTCGACCCCCCCACAAAGACCTTCAATCTCCTGTCGGCCGCCAGCGTCTACGCCATGCGCGTCGATGACCAGGGACGGCTGCTGCACCTGGCCTGGGGGCCGCGGCCAGCCGCCGCGGCCGCCGACGCGACGCTGAGCGGCCCCGGCTTCGAGACTTTCCTGCGCGCCAACGAGCTGCCGCTGACCCTGCGCTTCGAGCTGAGCACCTTCGGCGACAGCGCCCAGCAGGAGGTGGGGCTCAAAGCCAGCTTCCCGGCGCTGCCGGCCCAGATGGCCCCCGGCGAGGCCGCGCATCTGCCCATCCGCGACGTGCGGCTGCGCTACGCCGGCCATGAGATCGTGACCGACGCCGCGCCTGGCCTGGCGCCCACCCACGGCCAGCCCACCGCCGTGGGCAGCACGCGCCAGACGCTGCGCGTGCGCCTGAGCGACCCCGCGCAGCCGCTAGAGGCGACGCTCTGCTACCGCCTGACCCCGGAACACGACATCATCGAACGGTGGGTGGAGCTGGCCAACACCGGCCCACAGCCGCTGCAGCTCGATGCGCTGGCCTTTGCCACGCTGCACTTCCCCAACGGAACCGACGAGCTGACCTCGGTGTCGGGTTGGTGGATCCGCGAGTTCACCACCGCGCGCGAGCGGCTGCCCATGGGCGTGCGCACCCTCGAACAGAAGACGGTGCAGACCGGCCACTGCGCCAACCCCTTTTTCCTGCTCAACCGGCCCGGCCAGGCCTGGGAGGAAACGGGCGACGTCTGGTTCGGCGCGCTGGCCTACAGCGGCGCCTGGCGCATCGCCTTCGAACAGCTCTACACCCTGGACGTGCGCTGTCAGGCCGGCTACAACCCCTTCGACTTCAACCTGACCCTCGCGCCGGGCCAGCGCCACGTCACCCCCGCGGCGGTGATCGGCGTCAGCCGCGAAGGGTGGGGCGGGGCCAGCCGGCGGCTGCACGCCTTCGCGCTGGAGCGGGTGCTGCCCATGCCCACGGACTGGCCCCCCTACCGGCCGGTGCTCTACAACAGTTGGGAGGCCACCTATTTCGATCTCAGACTGGAAGGCCAGACGGCGCTGGCGCGCAAGGCCGCGGCCATGGGCGTCGAGCTGTTCTGCGTCGACGATGGCTGGTTCGGCGGCCGCCGCGATGATCATGCCGGCCTGGGCGACTGGACGGTCAGCCCTGAGGTCTTCCCCACCGGGCTGGACCCGCTGATCGACGAAGTCCACCGTCTGGGCATGCAGTTTGGCCTGTGGGTGGAGCCTGAGATGGTCAACCCCGACTCCGATCTCTACCGCGCCCACCCTGACTGGGTGCTGCACTTCGCCGGCCGGCCGCGCACCGAGTCGCGCTGGCAACTGGTGCTGGACTTTGGCCGGCCGGAGGTGGTGGAGCACGTCTACACGCTGCTGCACGATCTGCTGACGCGCCACGCCATCGACTTCATCAAGTGGGACATGAACCGCTACGCCACCGAGCCCGGCTCGGCCGCGGGCCAGGCCATCTGGCGCGCCCACACAGCCAACGTCTACAGCATCATGGATCGCCTGCGCCGCGCCTTCCCCCGTTTGCAGATCGAAAGCTGCGCCAGCGGCGGCGGCCGGATCGATCTGGGCATTCTGGGCCGCACCGAGCAGGTGTGGACCAGCGACAACACCGACGCCTTCGACCGCATCCGCATCCAGGAGGGCTACAGCCTGGCCTACCCGGCGCGCGCCATGGAGGCCTGGGTGACGCACGCCGTCAGCCATCAAACCGGCCTGCCCAGCCCCCTCAGCCTGCGCTTCGATGTGGCTATGCGCGGCGGCTTGGGCATCGGCTCCAATCTGAACGAGCTGGGCGAGGCCGAGCTGGCCGAATATGCCAGCTACATCGCCTTCTACAAGCGCCTGCGGCCGGTGGTGCAGGGCGGCCGGCTCTATCGCCTGCAGCGGCTGGAGGAGTACGGCGCGTCCGTCATCCAGTACGTGGCGCCCGGCGGCCGCGAGGCGGTCTACTCAGCGGCGGTGCTGAGCTATCAACAGGGCTGGCTGCGGCCGCCGACGCCGCTGCGCGGCCTGGATCCGGCCGCGGTCTACCGCGTCACCGACCGCCGTGACGTCGAGATCTGCCGCGCCAGCGGCTTCGAGCTGATGGTGACCGGCATCCCGGGCGACGGCATGGGCGGCGCGGCCTACAGCCGGACGCTG
>JACSRL010000775.1 GCA_014879765.1 Anaerolinea sp.
ACCGTGCCCCTTCACCGCTCGGGCCGGTCTCCGACCGTGCCCCTTCACCGCTCGGGCCGGTCTCCGACCATGCCCCTTCATCGCTCGGGCCGGTCTCCGACCGTGCCCGTCCGAGAGACGATTCCCCCTGAACCACAACCAACCCCTGGAGAGCCATATGAAACAATTGACCCTGGTGCGCCATGGCAAATCCGAGTGGGAAACCGGCGACGGGATCGACTTCGACCGCCCCCTCAAGGAGCGCGGCCGCAAAGACGCCCCCCTGCTGGGCAAATTCCTGGCCGGCATCGGCCTGGTCCCTGACCTGGTAGTCAGCTCCCCCGCGGTGCGCGCCCGCCAGACGGCCGAGCTGCTGGCGCCGGCCATGGGCTACAGCATCGAGCTCCACTGGGAGGCGTCGATCTACGCGGCCAGCGCGGGCGAGCTGATGTCAGTGCTGCGGCGTCTGCCCGACGAGGCCGGCCACGTGTTGTTGATCGGCCACAACCCCGGCTTCGAGGACCTGGCCGCCCGTCTGATCGGCGCCGACGCCTATGGCATGGCGGCCGGGCTGCGGCTGCCCACCGGTGGCATGGCCCATCTGGCGCTGGCCGTCGATAGCTGGAACGCCGCCCAGGCCAACTCCGGCCAGTTGATCTGGCTGGTCAACCCCCGCATGTTGAAAGCGGTCATGGGGTCCGGTTGAGGCTGGGCGCCGCGCGTTGGCTCCAGTCCTCCAGCGCCTTCTGATGCCGCGCCTCCAGCTTGACCAGGCGCCGCTTGCCGGAGAGCAGCGCCTCAGCCTCCGCGAAGCCAAGGCCATGCACCTTCATCAGATAGGCGGCCAGCAGCGTGGCTGAACGGCCGCGCCCTTTGGCGCAGTGTACCAGCAGGCCGCGGCCCTGAGCCACCTGCTCCTCCATCCAGGCCACCCCTTCATCCAACACCGCCGCCGAGGGCACCGTCACATCCAGCACCTTGAGCTTGATGTGCTGGATGTGGTGGGCATCGTAGAATTCCAGGTCGCTGCGGCGCTCCTCGCGGATGTCCACCACGGCGCGGATGTCATGCTCCAACAGAAACTGATAGTCGCGGCGATAGGTGGGCGCGCCGCCCAGCCACAGCGTCTCGGCGATGGCAGCGTGCGGGGTGATCTGGCTGAACCACAGGTTGTCGCTGACCTTTTCGTGGTAGAAGCGGATCAGAGGATAGAGCTGATCGAAAATCCAGTGGAGGGGGTTCATGGCGCTCCAGAGAGTCCTTCATTCAGAAACCGCAGCGTTCAGAAACCGGGTTTTTCTCGTGCCAGCGAGACAAAAACCCGGTTTCTCATGCCATGGTTGCCTTGCTTGCAGTCATTGGGCATTGTAGCCTTAACCTGCCCAAAACACAACTCCCCACGCTTGACCAGGCTCAGTTGTCGGCTATAATGCCCCCATGATAGATCAAATCCTGGCAAATTGCCGACTCACCACACAAGACCCGCGCTATCCCGACGCCCGCGCGGTGGCCATTCGGGCCGGACGCATCTGGGCCGTGGGCAGCGACGCCGAGATTCTGCGGCTGGCCGGGCCGTCCACCCGCATCATCAATCTGCGCGGCCGGCGGGTGCTGCCGGGCTTCACCGACGCCCATTTCCATTTTCAGGCCTGGGCGCTGGGCCGCCGCCAACTGCGGCTGGCCGGCCTCTCCTCCCGACAGGCGGTGCAGGACGCGCTGCGCACACGCGCCGCCGAGACCCCGCCCGGCCAGTGGATCATCGGCCAAGGCTGGAACGAATCTGACTGGCCGGAGCCGCGTCTGCTGGACCGCCACGACCTGGACGCGGCCGCCCCGCACCACCCGGTGTTCCTGGCGCGCAGCGACCTGCACCTGGCCACGGTCAACACGGCCGCGCTGCGTCTGGCCGGCATCGTCGCCGGTCTGCCCGACCCCGCGACCGGCGTCATCGACCGCGACGGGGCGGGCCAGCCCACCGGCATCCTGCGCGACCATGCCATGGACCTGATCGATGCAGTCATGCCGCAGCCCGACGCCGCACAGATCGACGCGGCCATGCGCGACGCCATCGGCGAGGCGCACCGCCTGGGGCTGACCGGCGTCCATGATTTTCGCAGCGGCGACGCGGCCGAGAGCCAGGAGGCCTTTCACGCCTGGCAGCGGCTGCACGCGGCCGGCGAGCTCAAGCTGCGGGTGTGGATGATGATCGGCGGCCAATTGCTGGACCAGGCCATCGCGCTGGGGCTGCGCAGCGGCTTCGGCGATGACCGGCTGCGCATCGGCGGGGTCAAGTATTTCGCCGATGGCTCCCTGGGCGCGCGCACGGCCTGGATGCTGGAACCCTACGCCGACGGCGGGGTGGGCCTGCCGGTGACGCCCATGGCCGAGCTGGCCAGCGCCATCGAACGCGGCGCGGCCGCGGGGCTGCCCGTGGCCATCCACGCCATCGGCGACCGCGCGGTGCGCGAGCTGTTGGATGTGTTCAGCGAAGTGTTGCCCAGAGTGGCTCGGTCGGAGACCGGCCACAGCGCGACTTCAATGGACAATTCCCAATTGACAATTGACAATTCCCAATTGACAATTCCCAATTCCCAATTGACAATTGACAATTC
>JACSRL010000776.1 GCA_014879765.1 Anaerolinea sp.
GGAGATGGCCCAGGTGTTGGCTCCCACGCCGGCCGGGGTGGTCCAACCGCCGATGCCGCTCTCGAAGCCGTCGCTGAAGAGGATGCGCGGCGCGGTGCCGGGGGTGCAGTCGCCCGGCGCGGCCACGGTGGTGAAGCTCCAGGTGGCCGAGTAGGCGCCCGTCCCGCAGGCGTTGGCCGCCCACACCCGCCAGTAGTAGGTGGTGCTGGTGTTCAGCGTCACGTTGGAGGTCCAACTGGGGCTGGCCAGCCCGCTGGCCGAGGCCACGATATTGCTGAAGCCAGCGTCGGTGGCCACCTGGATGCTGTAGGAGGCAGCGCCCGCCACCGCGTTCCAGGTGAAGGTGGGCGCGGCCGGCACGTTCAGCGCGCCGTTGGCCGGCGTCAGCAGGGTCGGCGCGGCCGGCGCGGCTGCCACCACCGCCAGACCCACAGTCTCTGACTGCACCAGGCTGGGGGTGATGACGCTGGTCCCGATCACATCGAAGGTGTAAGCGCCAGCACCGGCGCCGCTGACGGTCAGGGTGCTGTTGCCGGGGGGCGTCACCGGGTTGGGGCTGAAGGTGGCCGTGCCAGGGTTGCCCACCGCGCTCAGATTGACGTTGCCCACGAAGCTGCCCACCGCGGCCGTGGCCACGGTGTAGCTGGCGACGCTTCCGGTGCAGACCTGGAGATCATCCGGCGTCACGTCCAGGGTGAAGTTGGTGGTGCCGCAGGCGTCAAAGCGGAAGGCGCCGATGCGGGTCTTCCACTGGCTGGCGTCGTTCCACTGGCCGGTGAACCAGAAGGTGCAGTCGTCGATGGGATCGACGCTCATGGCCGAGTAATCGCCGTAGCGGTTGCTGCCGTTGTTGGCCGAGCCGTTGATCAGGGTGTATTCGCCCTGGGGCAGCGTGCCCAACGGATCGCTGGCCAGGCGGCCGGCGTAGCGGATCGACGGATAGATGGTCTGGCTAGAGGTGTTGTAGGCCAGGGCGATGTTGCCGGAGCCGTCCATGGAGATGCCGCCCATCCAGCGGTTGTCGCTGGTGGTGGGGGCGTAGGTGCCCTCCTGGTAGAGCGTCCACGCGCCGGCGCCGCTCTTGCGCAGCTCGAACCAGCGCACGCCGCCGATGTTGTTGCCGATATCGGTGACGAAGTTGCCCACCAGCGTCTGGTGCGTGCCGAAGTTGCGGTAGGCCAGACGGTTCATGATCACCTCGCGCAGCGGGTCCAGCGACGAACTGCTGCCCTGGGCCACGCCTGGCATGCCCATGCAGTAGAAGGAGCTCAGGCCACACAGCGTCGAGTCGAACTCGGCCGTCAGGATGTCGGGGAGTTTGGTGAAGGTCGAGTTGGCGGGCGTGGTCCAGTTCACCGAGAAAGCGTAGATCTCCAGCAGGTCGTTGTTGGGGTAGCCGGCCACGCTGTGGGCTTCGGTGTCCACATGGCGCATGATGTAGTTAGGCGAGCCGGCCGGCGGCGGGGTCATGCCATCCAGGTCGGCCGGGGTGAGCGCCTCGAAGCCGAAGCCGGCCAGCCCGGTGGCGGTGAAGCGCTGCGAGGTGGCCGGCAGACCGGCCAGCATCTTGGCCCGATCCATGGCGTAGATGGCCGGGCTGCTCTCATTGCTGGTGGCATAGTAGGCATCGGGCCACACGCCATACTTGGGATAGTCGGGGAAGCTGGGGGTGTTGAACTGATAGCTGTAGTATGCCCCCTGCGGGTCGGGCGTCTGGGAGATGAAGATGCACAGCGAGTTGCCGGGGCCGAACTCGCTCAGGAACCAGCGATCGGCCAACTGATCGTAGAGCACGATGGGGTCGCCGTTGCCGGTGGAGCAGCCGCCCAGCGAGGTAAACGCGAAGGTCTGGATCAGCGCGGCCGTGGCCTTGTTGTAGATGGCAACGTCGGTGGCGTTGATCATCTGGACGTAGTGGTTCTTGCCCACGTCGCCCACCGTGTCGGGCGGGTTGACGAAGGTGTAGCCCTGGCCGTTGAGGTTGAAGATCGGCGTGTTGAAGCCGTCGGGCGCGGCCTCAGGCGCCGCGGCCTGCACGGCCAGCAGCGGATCGGGGCCGTTGGGCGGGTCGAAGTCCTTCACCAGGTCCCCGCTGAAGTTCATGCGCGGGTTGACCTCGCGGTCAAGCTGCGGCATGGGTGCGCTGGGGGGCAGGTCGCGCGCCGCCTGGGTCAGCACCGGCGTCACCGCCTCGCCGATCCACTGCTCGACAGCGGCGTCATTCTGCTGATTGGTGGCTGCCAGGCCGGCAAAGCCGCGCTGGCCGGTCTGGGTGGCGGTGCTGTTCAGGTCGGCCGGCATCCAAACCACCAGGCTGGCGACCAGCAGGATGGCGATGGCGCCGAAGATCTTGCGTGTGTGTTTCACAGTTGCTCCTTCGAACTAAAAATGGGTGTAACTGCTCAGCCAGTCGTTCAGAAACCGGGTTTTTCTCGTGCAAAAACCTGGTTACTAATGCCACAAATTGGGGCGGATAGGCATCGGCAGAAGTCACAGCGGGCTGATGGCTGGACTTCGCATTCGCGGGTCGAGTAGGCCGCCGTATCGAGACCCACTCGTACCTTGTGCATTCGCGGGTCGAGTAG
>JACSRL010000777.1 GCA_014879765.1 Anaerolinea sp.
AACCCGCTTCCCCACTCCGGGGTGCTTCGCAATCGACCTACGCTAACCAACTCATTTCAAACACACCCATATGTTTTCGATGAAACCGTTCCACGACCATGCGTGACATCATCCGCGTTTCAGCCCTGCTCTTTGGCCTGCTGGCCGCCATGTTCAGCCTGCTGGCGGCTTTGCTGCTGGCGCTGGCCATGGCGCTGGGGGATCATGCGCCGCGCCTGATGAACCTGACCCTGCTGGTCTCCCTGCTCGCCCTGGGCGTGGGGCTGGGCCTGCCGCTGGCCGCGGCGGCCCGGCGTTCATTGCAGCAACGGGCCAGCCCGGCCCTGCGCCTGCCTCCCGCCTGGTGGCTGGGGCTGATCTTCTGCGGCCTGCTGCTGCTGGGCCAGCTCATGCTGGGCACGCCGCTGGCCTTGGCGGCCATTCCACCGCTGCACGTGGCCGCCTCGCTGTTGCCGCCGCTGTTGATCGTCGCGGCCATCGCGCCCCCCTTGCAGCGCGCCGGCGCCGGCCTGACCCGGCGCAGCCTGGCTGTCCAATTCAGCTATGGCGGCCTGGTTGGCATCTTTCTGGCGTTGGCTCTGGAGATCGCGCTGGTCACCGCGGCCCTCATCCTGGCCGGCGCCGGCCTTGTCCTGCTGCCCGGCGGATCGGAAAGCGTCGAGAGGCTGGCCGCCGAGCTGCAAGGCAAGATGGCGGTCGGGGACGTGGCCGGCATGCTGCACTGGCTGCTGTCGCCCGGCCTGGTGCTGGGGCTGGGATTGCTGGTGGCGGGGGTCGTGCCGTTGGCCGAGGAGCTCATCAAGTCGCTGGGCGTCCCCTTCAACGCGGCGGTGCAGGGCCGGCTGACCCGCGCCCAAGCCTTCGCCTTTGGCGTCATGGCCGGGGCCGGCTTCAGCTTCGCCGAGGCGCTGGTCTACGGCGCGCAGCAGTTGCCGCACAACTGGGCCCAGGGGGTGGGGCTGCGCGCGCTGACCGCGGTGATCCACGCCGCGGCCACCGGCCTCTTTGCCCTGGGCTGGTATGAGGTGGCCGTGGGCCGGCCGGCGCGCTTTTTCCCCTATGCCGCCGGCGGCGTCGCCATCCATGCCTTTTGGAACGGCTTCAGCGGCCTGGCCGTGGTGGCAGGTCTGGCGGCCATGGACGGCCGGTCTGGCCTGATGACAGCCGCCAGCGCGGGGGCCGCCTTGGCCATGCCCCTGCTGGGCATCACCTGGCTGACGGCGCTGGCCGTGCTGATCCTCTTTACACGGCGTTTAGGCGCGTCCAGGGAGGCGCCCCATGCCGGTTGATCCCCCGCGCCCGGCCCACACGCCGCGTCTGGCCGCGCTGAGCGCGGCCTGGTTTGGCCAGGCCTATCTCTGGAACGGCCTGCACGCCATCGTGCTGCCGGTCATGCTGGCCGGGCTGGCGCCGGCCGCGTTCAAGGCCACCACCCTGGGCGGGCTGACCTTCGTCGGCCTGGCGCTGGCCATGGTGACCCAGCCCATCGCCGGCGCGATCAGCGACCGCAGCGGCTGGCTGGGCCGCTATGGCCGGCGGCGTCCCTGGATCGCCCTGGGCACGGCCATCGATCTGGCGCTGCTGGCGCTGCTGGCCCTCTCGCGCACCTTCCTGATGGTGGCCGTGGTCTACGCCGCCATGCAGATCGCCTCCAGCTTCGCCGAGGCTGCCTTGCAGGCGCTGCTGCCTGACCGCGTGCCATCGGCCCAACGCGGCCGGGCGGCCGGCTACAAGAACGCGGCCCAGATCGCCGGCTTTGTGGCTGGCGTGGCGTTGGGCGGCTATTTTGCCAGCCGCGGGCAGATCAGCCTGGCCCTGGCGGCCGCCGGCCTGGCGTTGGGCGGCAGTGTGTTGTGGACGGTGCTGGGCGTGCGCGAGCAGCCGGTGCGGCGGCGGGCGCGGCTGGCCATTCCCACCCTGGGCGCGCTGCGCGCCAGCTTTCACATCGATCACCGCGCCGCGCCCGGCTATGGCCGGCTGTTGGCCGGCCGCGGCCTGTTGATGGCCGGTTTCTTCGCCCTGCAAGGCTTCGCCCAATATTTCATCGCCGACAAGCTGGGCATTGCCAACCCCGCCGGGGTGACGGCCCTGCTGATGGCAGTGATGGGCGCGGCCATCTTCCTGCTGGCCGTGCCCACCGGCGTGCTGGCCGACCGGGTAGGCCGCCGGCCGTTGAACGTGTTCGCCGCCATGCTGGGCGCAGGGGCCACGGCCGCGCTGCTCTTCGTGGCCAACGTCTGGCAGTTGATCATCGCCGGTGGCCTGGTGGGCGCGTCGGCCGGCATCTTCATGAGCGTCAACTGGGCCTGGGCGGCCGATCTGGCCCCACAGGAAGAGGCGGGTCGCTACCTGGGGCTGAGCAACGTGGCGACCGCCGGGGCCAGCGCGCTCAGCCGGCTGATCGCCGGCCCCATCATCGACGGCGGCAACGCGCTGCGCGCCGGCGTCGGCTACGATCTCCTCTTCTTTGTGTTGGCGCTGGCCATGTTCGCCGGCGCCCTTCTGCTGGCCGGCACGCCCGAAACCCGTCCGCTGCCATCCCAGCCAGCCCCCGAGACAGTCCCGCCACCGCTCAGGCCGGTCT
>JACSRL010000641.1 GCA_014879765.1 Anaerolinea sp.
TCAACCCTCGGATCGAGTAGGCGCAGCCGTAACGAGATCAACGTTTGGCCCGCCGGCTGAGCAGTTACGTCCGAAGTCTGAATACACCTGGATTGCTGAAGGGGAGGAGGGTTACTTGACACTGGCCAGGAGAGAACTTACAATCAAACTCATCCTGTCGTCTTGTCCCAGGAGCACCTCTTTATGCAGGCAACTGCACCCTCCCACCATAGCCGCCTTTCCATTCCCGGCGCACCGGTCTCCGCGGCGCTGCTGGCCATCATGTTGCTGGCGCTGGCCACCTCGCTGAGCGCCGCGGAATGGGCCGCGGGCATGAATCTGCTGACGCCCATCGTGCTGGCCGGCTTTGCGCTGGGCCTGGCGCTGAGCTATACCCGCTGGAGCGGGCTCTTTCCCCTGTGCCAAAGCCTGGTGGTCGGCCTGGCCGCCGTGCTCTACTGGGTGGGCCAGTCGCCGGAGATTCCTGCTGAGCTCAGCAGCGCCGAGCGCATCATGGCCATCGGCGCCAACCTGTGGTCCTGGCTCCAACTGCTGGTGGGCGATCAGCCGGCGCGCAGCAATCTGGTCTTTCTCTTGCAGTTGGGCTTCCTTCTCTGGTGGCTGGGCTATCTGTCGGCCTGGGCGGTCTTCCGCGAGGGCCGGGTCTGGCGCGCGATCATCCCCATCGGGCTGGTGCTGCTGGTCAACACCTATTTCGGCCCGGCCGATCTGGGCATCTATCTGGCGGTCTTCGTGGTCAGCGCGCTGCTGCTGGCCGTGCGCAGCCACCTGGCCGAGCGGGAGATCGTCTGGCGTCTGGAGGGGGTGCGCTACGCGGCCGACATCCAGGTGGATTTCCTGCGCGATGGCTTCCTGCTGGCGCTGGTGGTCCTCAGCCTGGCGCTGCTGCTGCCCAACGCGGCCAGCAACGGCGCCATGTCGGGCGCGCTGGAGCCGCTGCGCACCCCCTGGCGGCAGGTGCAACAGGAGTGGGGACGCCTCTTCAACAGCCTCAACTATCAGGGGACGGCCGTGGGCGAGCCGGTTTTCGGCAACACGCTGACGCTGGGCGGCCCGCGCGATCTGGGCGATCAGATCATCATGGATGTCAGCAGCCCCCAGGGGCGCTACTGGCGCGCGGTGGCCTATGACACCTTCACCGGGCAGGGCTGGCTCAGCACCGCCACGGTCAGCCAGGCCATCGACGGCAGCACCCACGTCTTCACCCCCCGTTTCCAGGCGCGCAGCGAGGTGACGCAGACCATCACCATCCAGGCGCCCACCGGCAACGTGCTCATGGCCGCGGGCCAGCCTGTGCGCGTCAGCCTCAAGGCCACGGCCGATCTTTTCGTGATCGAGCCGGCGCCGGGGGACCGGCCGCCGGTGGCCGAAATCGCCATGTTGCACCGCCGCGATGCCGCGCTGCGGCCAGGCGACAAATATCTGGCGGTCTCGTCGCTGTCGCAGGCCACCGTGGAGGACCTGCAAGATGCCGGCCGCGACTATCCGGCCTGGGTCACGGAACGCTATCTGGAGCTGCCGGAGGATCTGTCGCCGCAGGTGGCCGAGCTGGCCCGCAAGGTCACGGCCGGCGCGACCAACCCCTACGACCAGTTGGCGGCCATCGAGCAGTATCTGCGCGGCTTTACCTACAACGACCAGATCGCCGCGCCGCCGCCGGGGGTCAACGCGGTCAACTATTTTCTGTTCGACGTGCAGCAGGGCTATTGCGACTACTACGCCAGCAGCTTTGCCATGATGGCGCGCACCCTGGGCATTCCGGCGCGCGTGTCGGCTGGCTACGCCCAGGGCGACTACGTGCCGGAGGCCGACCTCTACCGCGTGCGGGAGTACCACGGCCACTCCTGGCCAGAGGTCTTTTTCCCCGGCTACGGCTGGATCGAGTTCGAGCCGACCGCGGCTGAGCTGGAGATCGTGCGCACACGTCGCAGCGACGCGGCCGCGCCCAGCCTGACCCCCGCGCCCCCGCCGGATCCGCGGGACGAGGAGATGCTGGGTCCATTGCAGCGGCCCGATCAGTTTGGCGCAGATCCCAACGCGGAGACAGACGAGCTGGCCGCGGCCGTGGCGCGCGGCTGGCGGGCCTTGTGGTGGATCGCGCCGCTGGGGCTGGCCATGCTGGCGGCCGCGCTGTGGTGGCGCCGTCGCCGGCCTGGCGTCAGCGCCGGCGCCAGGCAGCGGGTGCTGCTGGATCCCCTCTTCACGGTCAATCTGTATGGCTGGCTGATGCAATGGGCGCAGCGTCTGCATCTGCCGCTGCTGCCCAGCCAGACCCCCCATGAACAGGCCGCCAGCCTGGGCGGTGTGGTGCCCGAAGGCCAGGCGGCCATCCAATCTATCACCGACCTCTACGTGGAGGAGCTCTACAGCCCGCATGAGCCTGATCAGCGCCGGTCAGAGCAGGCGCTGCTGGCCTGGGGCGACCTGCAGCCCTTGCTGCGCCGCGCCTGGGTTCAGGTGCGGGTGCAGCCCGTCGCCGACCTGCGCCGTCGTTTCCGGCGCCCGGCGAAGCCGGAAGGGGACGCAGATCAACGCTGATGAACGCTGATCTGAGGTAACAGCCCGGAAGGGGACGCAGAT
>JACSRL010000107.1 GCA_014879765.1 Anaerolinea sp.
TACAACCACGCTTTGGCCAGTCTTTGCGAAGCACCCCGGACGGGGCCGACCGAGCCAACTTACAACCACTGCCGGATCGGCTACGCCTCAGCCGGTGCATCCTCGTGGCCGGAGAAAGTCTCGCGCAGCTTGGCCTCATCCTCGGCGCTCAGATTGGTGCGCAGCAGGGTGGCCTTGTGCGCGGCCAGCGCCTCAAGAACCTTGTCCTCGGTCATGCTGGCGACCATCAGGAAAAGCGCCGAGTGGTTGGGCTCGATGGTAGCGCCGACTTCCTTGATGAAGTTGTCGTCGATGCCCACATCGCTGAACTTGCCGGCGATGGCGCCGGAGATGGCGCCGATGGCCAGCCCCAGCCAGGGCATGAAGAAGAGCAGGCCGATCAGCATGCCCCAGAACGCGCCGCCCAGCGCGCCCGCGCCCACCAAGCTGTTGAGTTGCTTGACCTTCGCCTTGCCGTCGGGCTTGCGCACGACGATGGCGGCGTCGGCCAGTTGAATCAGTTGCTGTTTCTGCAGACTTTGGATCGTGCCAATCATCTCATTGGCGCCGTCCGGGTTGTCGAAAGCAAAGACCAGCAAGTCGCTCATGGTGTTACTCCTTTTGGAACTGTTATTCTTGGCCTGCGGCGCACCGGCGCAAGATGGCCGGCCGCAGGAATCCGACATTCTGACATGGCACTGTTTGCATCGCTGCTCCGTTGCCTGAGCCACGCGCTCGCCATGGGCTTGCTGCGACCGGGCAAAGCCGCCACCGGGTGAATCGAAGCCACCACGCCGGCGGCTGAGCCGCTGCCAGCCATCCTAGAATAACACACAAACCCTGGCGGCAATAGTGCTCAAAGTATGTAGAAAAGTTGTATGGGCCGCCGCCGCTGGCGATCACGACACAACGCCGCCCTCAGCCCCGCGCGGCCGGCCATGCGCCAGCCAGAGACCGGGGTTTGCTCTGAAGCTCGTGAACCGTTACGATACATCTTTCTTGCACCTTTTGGGAACTTTCACTCTGGCGTCACAGGGTGTATCCTGAGTTGACTGGCCTTCCTATGACAAAGGCTGGTCAGCCTCATGGCTAAATTGAAAGGAGATCATCGAAATGGCAGCCAAATCAAAGCGGGTATCTGTGAGCAAGAGTCAACTGAGTGACACGGCGCTGGCGGCTGAGGTCGTCGGCCTGGAGAGTGAGTTGGTCGGCGCAGCCGACATGGTCGAGGGTGTCGCGACCCTGCAGGACGCGCAGGTCGTGGCCACGGTGGGCAAGGCGGCGCTGGCCGCCGGCGCCAGCGATCTGACCCGCGCCGCTGACCTGGAGATCATGGCTGAACGCACGGCCTTTGTCAGCGAAGTCGTCAGGGCCGCGGGCGCCGCCGACATGACGCAAGGCGCGGAGATCCTGGCGGCATCGCAGGATATCGAGGTTCAGAGCATTCTGATCAGCGGGCTGGGCGAAGAGGATCTGCGCCTGGGCATGGAAATGGGCGCCATCGCTGGCCAGTTGGCCGTGGCCGCCGACGTGGTGGCCATGCTGGACATGCCGGTGCTGGCCGAGTTCCTGGCCAATCGGGGCGATGACCTGCGCGATCTGGCCGTGGATGCGATCATCAAGTTCGGCGCGACCCGCGCCATGGCCAACACCATGGAAACCATCGGCGCCCAGGTCGGCGCGATGGGCGCTGACGAGATGGTCGAGGGCCTGGCGCGCCGCACCGTGGCCGACGCCGCCGCGCGGCACAGCGAAGACCTGGCCATGGCCGGCCTGGGCTATGCCGTGTCCGGCGTCGAAGAGCTGGAAGTCGCCCAGGCGGCCGGCCAACTGGCCCACGAGATGGCGGTCGAAGGCGTCGCCGAAATCGCCGCCGGATCCATGGAAATGGGCGCCGGCGCCACGCTGGAAGCCGTTGGCGAGGCCCTGGCTGAAAAGGCCCGCTGAGCCGCAACTCACCGGCGCTCGCCAGCGATCACCGTTCACCAATGCGCCGGGCGCCTGGACTTTCCCAGGCGCCCGGCTTTGCATCCCGGAGACAAACCATGGCAACCATCCCCCCCTACGTCAGCGAAGGCGCCGCAGCCGGCCAGGCTGCCGAGATGAAGATCCACAAGCTCATGTGGCTCACCGTGGGAAACGGCAAGCTGCTGGAGCTGGCCGATTACGTGGTCGATATCGATGGACAGATCGACATCGTGGTCTACAAGGGCAACCTGCACATCCGCATCGAGCTGCTGGACCAGGACGCCGAAGCTGACGCCGGCCCCTGTCGCTTGCAGTTGAACGCCCACGTCGACGAGAACGCGTCCTACGCGGTCAAGAACGACGCGCTGACCGTGTCGGCCACCATCAAACAAAAGAGCGCCACCGTCGGCCTGTCGCGCGATGACCACGGCAAGAAAACCAAGTGCGTGATGACCGGCTTCCTGGACATCACCTGTTGGCTGGAGGCCAAAGAGAACTGAGGCGTTGAGAAACCGGGTTTTCTCATGCGCAGACTTCGGACGGCAAAGCCGGCCGGTTGAAGCTATGCCAGGTTCTTGACGGCAAAGGGCCTCGCTGGCAGGACTCGGCCGGTGCGGCGCCGTCCGAAGTCTC
>JACSRL010000779.1 GCA_014879765.1 Anaerolinea sp.
TGTGGAACACGCAATGCGTAACCCGTAACCCGGAGTGGGCGACAGTTGGGTGCTCACTTCGGGTTGCGGTGGAATGCGGAACACGCAATGCGTAACCCGTACCCCGTAACTCGTAGCCTGAGCGGGTGTTAGTTGAATACTCACTTTGGGTTGCGACGAAAGTGCAGTTCGTGACTCGTAACTCGGGAAGGACGCACATTGGGCGCTCGCTCCGGGTTACGAGTTACGAGTTACGAGTTAGTTCCCAGTACCTCTGAGTCTCCCGAGTTCCCTCCGGCGCGGAGCGGCGCTTTCCGAGATCGGTGAAAGGCAAGGATCATCTGTTATGACTGAGAACGTCGAAAAAATCCTGGGGCCGCGCGTGCCGGCCGAGGAGATGCGCGCCAATCGAGGGCGCTATCTGTTGCCGACGGCGCTCTTTTTGTTGGCGGCCCTGTTGTTGCTGGTGTCCATCTTTCAGCCTTACTGGCACATGACGCTCTTTGCGCCGCAATACCCCAAGGGGCTGACGGTGCATGCTTACCTCAACGACCTGGAGGGCGATGTCAGCGAGCTCGACGGGCTGAACCACTACATCGGCATGCGGCCGCTGGCCGAGGCCGCCTCCTTCGAGAAGTCGATTTCGGTGATCGGTGTGGCAGTGTTGGTGCTGTTGGTGCTGGCCGCGGTCTTCGTGCATAACCGCTGGGCCGCACTGCTGGCCCTGCCGGCGCTGCTCTTCCCGGTGATCTTCCTGCTGGATTTGCAGTTCTGGCTGGCCAATTTCGGCACCAACCTGGACCCCACGGCCGCGCTGAGCAGCAGCGTCAAGCCCTTCGTGCCCAAGGTGCTGGGCGAGGGTCTCATTGCCCAGTTCAAGACCGTGGCCAAGCCGGGCGTTGGCCTTTGGCTGGCTATGCTCGCCAGTTTGCTGATCCTGATCGGCCTCTACTTCCACCGCCGCGCCTACAAGCCGCTGGTGGAGGCGGCGAAGGGCTGAGAGGAACTCTCTCGCCCGCGTTAACCATTCACCAATTCCCCAATTGACCATTGATCATTGACCATCGACCATTGCCCATGTCCCGCTCCTTCTTCCTCGCCATCTTTCTCCTGACGCTGCTGGTCGGCGTGGCCGCCGCGCAGGGCGCGCCTTTCGATCTGGCGGCCGCGCTGGCTGCCGCTCAGCCGGGTGACACCATCGTCGTCCCCGCTGGAGTCTACGCCGGCCCGCTGGTGGTGGATGTCCCTGGCCTGACACTGGAGGGCCAGGAGGGCGCGATCATCGACGGCGGCGGCCTGGGCGATGTGCTGACCATCACCGCGCCCGATGTCACCCTGCGCGGCCTGACCATCCGTCACAGCGGCAAATCGCTGGACCAGGAGCACGCCGGCATCACCGGCAAGGCGCCGCGCCTGCTCATCGAAAACAACTCGCTGGAGAATGTGCTCTTTGGCATCTACCTCAAGGAAGCGCCCGACAGCGTGCTGCGCAACAACCGGGTCACCGGCATGGACTTGCCCATCAGCCGGCGCGGCGATGGCATCCGCATCTGGCAAAGCCCCCGCGCGCTGGTCGAGGGCAACTACGTCTACGACACGCGCGATGTGGTGATGTGGTTCGCCAGCGATGGGGTGCTGCGCGGCAATGTGATCGAGAATGGCCGCTATGGTCTGCACTTCATGTTCAGCGACCGCCAGACCATGGAGGAGAACGTCCTGCGCAGCAACTCAGTGGGCGCGTATCTGATGTACAGCCGCGGCCTGACCATGACCAACAATCTGCTGCTGGACAACTATGGCCCCAGCGGCTACGGCGTGGCGCTGAAGGACGTGGACGACGTCCACGCGGCGGGCAACCGAATCGTCAACAACCGCGTCGGCATCTACGTGGACAACTCGCCGCGCGAGGGCGATGCCTTTGTGATCTTCGAGGACAACCTGACGGCCTACAACGAGATCGGCATCGAGATGCTGCCCTCGGTGACCCGCAACGTCTACACCAACAACATCTTTCAGGAGAACCGCGAGCAGGTGGCCATCGCCGGCGGCGGTGAGCTGCGCGGCAACGACTGGGCGCGCGGCGGCTGGGGCAACTACTGGAGCGACTACGCCGGCTTCGACGCCGACGGCGACCAGGTGGGCGACCTGCCCTACCGTTCAACCAGCCTGTACGAGAACCTGATGGAGAAGTACCCGGAGCTGCGGCTCTTCCAGCTCAGCCCGGCCACCGACGCCCTGGACCTGGCCGCGCGCGCCTTCCCCCTCTTCCAGCCGCGCGCCAAGATGGCCGACGAACACCCGCTGATGACGCCGCCCGAGTCGCCGGCCGTCCCCGGCCTGCCCGAGCCGCCGCTGCTGGCCAACCTGGCCGCGGCGCTGGGCATGTTGGCGCTGGCCGGTGTGGTGATGTTCCTCGGCGTCAGGAAGGCGGGCGTAACCCGTAACCCGTAACCCGTAACCCGTAACCCGTAACCCGGAGTGTGTGGGTATGCACGTGGTCTTCGGGTTGCAAGAAGACATGCCCTGCACCTCGCAGCCAAAGTCGCACACGCCTTCCGGGTTACGTGTTACTCGTTACGTGGTACAGCCTG
>JACSRL010000559.1 GCA_014879765.1 Anaerolinea sp.
AGGCGCTCGCGGTCAAATCCACGTAGCCGGGCGCCGTACATCTATCTGCCCTCGATGGTCACGAACCCGCCCAGCGGCAGCAACGTAACCGGCTTGTCGAGCCGCAGCGGCTCGCGGTAAATGCCGGCTTGGATTGCCAGCACCGCGCCATCCCAGGCCGCGGCATGGGCGGCGGCGACGGTGGCGAACGGCGCCCGCCGCGTGCCGTCGCCGCCCGCGGGGCTGCTCCATCCACGAAAAGAGCGCCGTTGGCGCCTTCGGGCAGCAAATCAGGGATCACAGGCGGGATGTCCAGCAGATCGGCCATGAACAGGCAATCCCAGGCCAGCGTGCGTTCGGCCAACCCTGGCTCGGCGGTGTCGCGCTGCCAGATCCAATCATTCTGCCCGGCCGGACGGTAGTCGTCGGTTGAATCGAAGACACACCAGCGGTCGAGCACATCGGCGGCGATGCGCTGCGGGTCTTGCCGGTCTAGCCAGCGGTAGAAGGCGTTGTCGGGCTGCTTGGCCGCGATGGCCGCGGTCAGGCTGGAGGTGTCGCCCTGTCCCGTGACCCGCTTGATCAGCACATCAACGCCGTGGAGGTGAAGCTGATAGCCAGGCGGGACGGCGGCGATGGTTTGCAGCGAGATGGCTTCGTCGCCAGCGTTCTTGAAGAGGGTCATTTCCAGAGTTGGCGCCAGACCGGGGACGGCGCTCCACACCTTGTGCATCAGCGACTAGAGGTTGGGGGTGACGTCGCAATCGGTGACGGATTTGGGGTCGGGGCAGACGCGCAGCAGTCCCAGCGGGCCGCGCTGGTCATCCATCCAGGCCAGCCAACGCTCCGCGGCCTGGGCATCCTGCGTCACGGCCAGGTAGAGCAGAACGCGCCCAGGACGTGGTCGCGCGAGAAGGAGGTCTGGCTGTCGCTGCCGGGCCGCGGGTCTTCCCAGCCGATGTGCAGCGGCGAACGCCACCAGCGGCCATCCGACCCTTGCGAGGCGGCCACGGCCGCGCAACTGCCCGCCCGCCTGAGTAGCAGAGCAGGGCGTTGAAGAGGACGCTGTCGCCGGCCGGGGTGATGTCGCCGGCGGGGTCGCAGCGGCTGGCTGTGGCCGGCAGGGCGCTGCCAGCCAGCGGGCGCACGCAGGGAAAAAGCGTCGGGTCGAGGCTGGCCGCCTGCCAGACCTGACGCCGGCCGACGAAGGCGCGGAAGGTAAGGGGATCGTACTGAGCCAGAGCGGTCGAAACGGGGCGCAACTGCGTTGATCTTGCGTTTCGATCGCTGTTTGCAGAAGCGCTGAGTGCAAAGACAAGCAAGAACGGCATGACGAAGACGAGGAGCAAACGCCTGGCATTCATTGCTCTGCCCTACTCCCTCAACCCAAGCTGGCGTTCCTGCCAGAAAACTTCGACCAGATCGTAAGCTGCAGCCACCGTGCGGGCGCTGAGCTGGAGATCTTCGCCCAGGGCAGCATAGGACGAGGACCAGGATGGCGGAGGCAACGGCAATGAGGCCGGAACCGCATGGGTGTTGCGAGCGGCAAACGTAGCTGCAACCGCCGCTTTGAGGTCGGCCGAAGACAATAGGCCGGAGTCTATCAGCAACACCATATCAGCCAAATCCTTCACGCGCGTGTTGGCTCGATCCCGCCACGGAAACGTGTAGGCGTAAATCTTCTCGGCGAATTGCTGCGCCAGCGGGTAGACAGCGACGCGCGCTGGCGGGATGCCCGCAAAGTCGAGAAAGGCGCTGCCCGCGATCCACTCGAATGGCCCGGCAACTGGGTCGCCGAATCCGATGTCGAGATGGAACCGGACAAACACACGACCCGCCAGACGCGCTTCCACCCGACATCGAAAACCGCCGCCGGGCGCACCAGTCAGCTCGGTTCTGGGCTGGTGGATGAAGAACTGAAAGCCATCGCCGAGGTCGCGCTCGGCCATCTCCTGCAAATACTCGAATGCGTTGGCGCGACGCGCACCCGGTCCGCTATCCGCGACAATCTGCGGTATACGCGCCGGATCGGGGATCGAAAAATCCAGATCAACCGTAGATCGAGCACGATCGGGCAAACGCAACTCCAGCGAATACCCGCCCTTGAGCAGCCACGGCGGCTGCTCAAGGGCGAAAAGCCGGGCCAACAGTCGTTCGAAGGCCACTCGCCGCTGCAATCGTTGCAAATCAGTGCCCTGCGCTTGCGACAGCGCGGCCAGCCGGGTTTCGAGCGCGACGCGAAAAGCCTGCGGCGTCTGATACGGCCCGATCATGGCGCAGCCTGCCTTGTCTGCGCGGCCGCCAGCGCCTGGTCGATGCGGGCGCGCGCCGCGGGTGAACAGGCCACTGTGACCAGCGCCGGACGCCGCGCCAGGCCGCGCTGCAGGGCATCGAGAACCGCCCGGTCGAGATGCTCCTGACTGAGGGCGCTCTCGGCTGCATCCACGAGGGTGCGCAGAGGCGTTGTCACCCTGAATCCGGCGCGCTGCTCGCTGTCAGCGGCCGTCAGGTCAGCCCGGTGCAAGACGCAGCCCGCCGGCGCCCGTTTGCGAAATCCCGGCGGCACGGTCAGATGCACCGCAGCCGGCATGGCATCGCTCAAGTCGTGGACGGTGAGCGCCGTTTCGTGCGAAATCACGGCCTGGGGCATCCCTTTCTGGTTGCGGCTCCACAGCGACCAACGAATCAAATCCTCGCGCTCGCCGGGCGGGTAGTCGCGCAGACGGAACAGGCCGCGCCCCACCTGCACCCAGGCGCCGCTCTGCCGGTGGAAGTGCTGCTGGCTGTAGGCATAGCCGACTTTCAGCGCCTGATCCGCGGTGAAATAGCCGCCTTGCGAGTCGGCGATCTCGTAGAGCGACCGTCGGTTGGATTGAGAATCGTGTGTCATGATGCAAAATCCTTATAGAAATTATAAGGATTTTACACCTGGCGCTCATCTGCGTCAAGGGCGGGCCAGCGACCGGCGCGAGGGTAACGCTGCCACCTCTGGCGCCCCAGCCGCTAGCGCAACCGACTACCGCAAAATCGCCGGCAGATGGGCCTTGTTCGCGGGCGGCACGACTGCGCCGACGCTCTTCGCCGCGCCAAAACCATCCATCAGTAGGAAAGAGCCGCCGGCCGACGCGCCGGCCAGCAACTGCCCTACTGCATCGGACAGGCTGTATGCGCCGTGTATGTTGGCGCCGCCACTGCGCACAGCCGGTGCATAACTTGGCTGCCATAGAGCTTGATTTTACTTGCCGATAGTCACAGTGCCACCGACAGCAACTAAGGTTATCGGTTTCACGAGCGTTACCTGTTCAGGATAATTGCCGGACTGTATCCTAAGTTCTATGCCAGATTGAGCGACGCTGCATGCCAGGCCAACGGTTGTATATGGTTCTGCGCGGGTTCCAGTCTCAACACCCACATATGCTCCATCCACATATAGAATGTGGCTTTGGGGATTACTCGGTGTTACAGGATCTGTACTCCAATCAACAGCATCGCAAGCACAACGCAAAATCTGCTTTACCGATTGGCCTGCCAGCACAGCGAACGGATCAAACGACAATTCCACCCCCTGTGCAAGCTGATATGCTAGATGGCCCGCCCCGCCTATGGTATACGCAAGGGAGCCACTGTCAATGTAGCGATAGCATTGAGCTGCATCTTGAGGATCATTCTTAGTACCATGAGCTTCCTGGATAATCTCTGTGATAGCCACTCTATCTTGGTTGTACTCGTAAAAATCACAGTGATCGATTCCCCAACGGCAGGCAGCTACCCGTTCTAGCTGGCATCGTGCCAGATCGGTTTTCTGGTACCATTTGTCAAAGTGCTCTTCACATTTGGTATTGCAATCCGTCGCCTGAACAAATGCAGGAAAACTGAAGACGCCCACAATTGTCAAGAGAATTGCAATTGTACAGCGATGGCGGACAGAATTCCTTTTCATTGCGTGTTGTCCTTTGCGCCCCCGACAGTTTGGAAAGAAGATTCTATCGGGCTAAAGCAGTCGATGGATCATCGGCTAACAGAGGGTGCACCAATGGTGACGGCGCCGCCCTCGGCCACTACTTCCATCGGCCGATCCAAAGTGAGCGTTTCTTGGTAATGATTGCTCTTGATCACCAACCTGATATTCACATCACTGCACGCCATTTCTTTTGCCTTCGCCACCGAATGAAATGGTTCTGCGGTGGTGCCAGCTTCCTTCCCCGGCGCTAGTTTATCCACGTAGATCGTTCCGCGCTTGCAGCTAACCCAATTGTTGTAGTCCTGTTGGCATCGTTGTGCATCAAGAAATGCCCGACCAGCAATTGCTGCGCCTTCAACTGCCGTGTAATAACTAGTTGCGATTGCATAACATGCGGTCAAACTTGCTGGTTCTGGCGGCAAATATTCCGTATGGCAGTCCCAATCCAAATCCCAACTTAGCATACATATTTTAATTGGATTCCGCAGATCCTCTCGGCAAGCGCGCTCCATGTCCTGAAAAAACCGGATATTGCAGGTATTAAAATCTGAGCCCTCCGTGTAATAGCAACGATCATGTGCATCGCAAGCGGGTCTGAAGCTGACCGTGCGTCCAAGAAAAGGCCAGCTATCACGCACTTGCTTTGGGTTATTACTCCAACTGCTGCACCCATCTGGCGCTTTGGCATATGGGGGCGATGCTTTAGGAAATGGTGGACGGCAGGCGTCATCTTCAGCGATTAGCGTACTTGAGGCCCCGAATAACAGGATGGATTCGAGGACCAGGATAAACCAGAATTGCATCAATTTCATGTTCTTTTCCCTCGTTATCCTCGAACTCTCACATCAATCACAGGTGCGTAGAACAATGTCCAGGCAGCGATGGTACAGATCAAAAGTGTGAAACGATATCATTGCAAACTCACCAACACCAGCACCAACCCCTTCCCCGCCTCCAGCTTGCTCATCGCCTTGCCCAGGATGGCGCCCTGGGCCAGGGCGTAGTCGCCGACGCGCATGGCGTGGCCGGGGGTGGCCGAGGTGGTGATCAGATCGCCGGGCTGGATCGCGCCGAAGGACGCATCCGCCCAGACGTAGACGCGGCCGGTGAGGGCGACGGGGTGCGTCTCGCCCGGCACGACCTCCGGCTGCTGCATAGTCAGGCCGGGCTGCAGGCCGCCGGCGCCGCTGATGATGCCGGCCACGGTGCGGTCGTAGGCCTTGTCGGCGATACGGAGCTGGCCGATGTGGTCAGGATCAATGGCGACGACCAGGCCCGGTTCCGGTTGGCCGGCAATCACGAAAGGCTCGGCAAGATCGGCGCCACCGTCAATTTGGAGCACGTCGGTGCGGGTTGTGCCGGCGACGTCAAGCTTTGCCGCAGGGCTGGTGGTGCCGATGCCAACCAAGCCATTTCCCCTCACCGTCAGCAGGCTTTCATCGCCCACGCCCTGAATGTCCAGGCCGTTGCTTGCTCCTGCGCCATTACCGCCGATGCGAATGCGGGCGACATCGTCTTTCCAGTTCAGATTCACTGAGGCCTCATCATTGTTCGGATTGAGTACAGTCACTTCGGTCCTGGCCTGCAGGATGCCAGCGTCGAGCTTGTTCATACCATATGCCGAGTGCCAGAAGGTGATCACGCCATCGCTTGCACCGATCTCAGACCCTGAATTCGAAGCATCAAAAAGCAATTCCTTGCCGTTCTGTGATAGCCGAATGCGCTCGCCCACGACATCGAGCTTGAATTCAGGGCTTTCTGTGCCGATGCCGACAGCGCCGTTGCGGGTGATATTGAGTACATCTCCTGCAACTGGATTGTACAAACTCAAACGTCCGCCAGCGCGATTGGCAATCTCTACGCGGTTACCGAATCCTTCATTCGTAGACAGACGCAGATAAGCCTCCGTTTCCCGCGACTCAAATAGCCCGATAGCACTTTGTCCGACCACATGAAGTGGATAGAGGGGATCTGTGGTGCCGATACCGAGTTTGCCAGCAATCACCACATTGCCCGTGGAGTCAATTGCAGCACTAGCCGGAGTATCGTCGAAGCCGACGTTCAGCCCGCCGACGTGCAATCCGGCCCCCCGGCTTCCATTCCTCTTTGTGAAGCCCCAGGTTTCATTGTTATACAGAGCCAATCGCATGTCAGCAGCCGTACTGCTGTCGCGGATTCGGAAGTCGTTCGCTCTGACGTTGCCAGAGATATCCACGATACCGTTGCTATAGAAATAGATGCCGTTGGTCTTGAGGCTGAACAGGGAGGATGGCACCGCTAAAAGCGCGTGCCGTGGCGCCAGCGCCGTATATGCGCCTGTACTCGCTCCAGTTCGCACCGCGATTTCCAACCAGCGCGCCTGGCCGTAGAAGTGGTCTGCACTGCCGAAATCCAGGTCGGTCGTAAACAGCCCGCCGCTCACCGCCAGGTCGTCCTTGCTCTGCGTGCCGCCGATCTGCGTCCCGCCGCTGGCCGCGTCGAAGAGCTTGAACTGGAAATCGTAGGCGCCGTTGGCCGGGCTGTCGCCATCGTTCAACTGGCCCTGGTAGGTGAACGCAGTGCCGAGGGTGGCTTGTACGGCCTGGGGATCGATCGCCAGGGCGTCGGTCGCCGGGCCATCATCCTGGGCGCGCACACCGGCCACCTGACCGATCAGCAGGGCCACCAGCAGCAGGATCGGGGCTGGAAAAACGAAACGAATAGGATTGAGGAACTTCATGGCGCCTGTCTCCTTTGAGAGAACAATGTGAATCGCACGGCTATGGAATTGTGTGAAGAAAGGGAACAACCAGCGACACAGAAATCAGAGACGTCGCCAGGAGTAGGGCGATGGTTTACTATATCATATCTCCCCTCGCGCCACCAGCGGCAGAAAAACCCGCAACGACCGTTCGCCCACACGCACCTCCAGGCTGAGCGGCGATTCGCCGCCCTCCGCCGTATACGCCGCCACTGCGTAACGATACGCGGCCAGCGTGCTGGCAGACAGATCTACATAGCCGGGCGCAAAGCTGCCGCCCACCGGCTGCCAGGCGCCGCCCTCCTGCGCGCGGTAGACGCGATAGCCGGCCACCCGGCGATCTGCCACCGCGTCCCAGCCCAGAAAGACGAGCGGGCTGCCCGGCGCAACCTGCGCCCACAGACCCAGAGGTGCGGCGATACCGTCGGCGGTGAGTACCTGGCTGTTGTTGCCGGCGTCGGCCTCGGCGATGGGGAAGCCGGGGTTGACCGCCACGTGCAGGCTGTGCGCCGCATCCAGCCCGGCAGGCGGGGGCGCCAGGTCGAGGGTGACGGTGACGAAGGGCGCCGGCCCCAGGCTGGGGAGGCCGAGCAGCCCGGCAGGCGCGCCGCTGCCCGGCGGGCCGTCCCACGCAGCCACGATCTCCAGCGGCTGTTCGCCCGAGCCGGGCCAGGCTGCGCCGGCGTTGGCGATGCGGGCGATCAGCCGCAGCGGGTCGCCGGTTGCGGGGCCGCCGGTCACGGCCGCGCCCGCCAGCACGAAGTCGGGCAGACCGGCCACGGCCGCGGCGACGATGGGCAGGTCGGGCGCAGGGCTGTATTCGTAGCGCAAGCCTCCGGCTTGCGGCACGTTTTTGATGGCCGTCGCCAGGGTGGCGCCCAGCAGCGGGTCGTAGGCGGCCGCGGGCAGCCAGTTGACCGCCGCGTTTTGGGTCAGATACTTCGGCGCCACCTGGCCGGTGGCAAGGTTGAGCGCAGCCTGCGCCAGTTCGCCCTGGCCGCTCGTCATGCCGGGCGGGTCCCCGGGCTGCACAGCCGCGCCCCCGCCGAAGCCGATCCCCCGGAAGGTCACCAGCATCTGCCCGGCCGCGTTGGTGGTCAGCAGGGGCTGCTCTGCGTAGAGGCTGCGCCCGGCGGCGTCGGCCAGCTTGATCGGCTGCCAGGTGCAGGCGGCCGGGCCGGTGCAGACGCCCGCTGCGGCCCACAGGGGACGCCGGTTGGTCAGCAGTTGCGTGGCGTCCTCCAGTTGGGTGAAGGCCAGCACCGGCTTGCCTGTCCCGTCCACGCCCAGCGCCACCTCGGCGATGGCCGCGGGCAGCCCGGCGGGGATGAAGGCCGCGCCGCCGTCCAGGAAGCGCAGGGCGATGCGCCGGGAGCTGCCGTCGCCCAAGTCCGCGTCGCTGTCCCGCACCCAGGCGACTAACGGCGCACCGTCGACGAAGGCGACCTGGGGCAGGATATCGGTGAACGCGCCGGCGTTGTCCACCGGCTGCGGCGCGCTCCATACGCCGTTCTGGTAGCGGGCGTAGGTGAGGCGGATGTTCCGCGCCTCCAGGTTGGCCGCGAGGTTGCGCTCCCAGATAGCCACGGCTGCGCCGCCGGCAGGACAGCCGGTCTGCCAGGCGGGGCAGGCGGCCAACGCCGCGCCCCCTTCGCCCAGGCTGGGGGCGGTGAGGGGCTGCGCTGCGGACCAGGCTGCGCCGTCCCAGACCGCGAAGGCGATGCGCTGCGCCCGCAGCAGATCCTCGCCGCTGAGGCCGGGGAGCTGCGCTTCGCTCAGGTTGGTCTCCGTCCAGACGGCGACTGCGCGATTGGGGGCCAGGAACGCGACCTGCGGCTGCGAGCTGCCGAGGCCGGTGGCGATGCTCCCCGCCGGCGACCAGGCGACACCGTCGAAGAGGGCGGTTGCCAGGCGGGTCCGGGTCTGCTGCCAGATGGCCATGACCGCGCCCTGGCCGCTGGCTGCGAGCTGGAGGTCGAACTGGGGCGGGTCAGCCGCGGCGGTGCTCTCCGGCGCCTCTATGCGCGCCGCCGCGGGACAACCGCCGGAGCCGGACAACACTTCGCAGCCGTCGAAGAGATGCTTGGGGTAGGTCTTGCTGTAGGCGCAGCCGGCGTAGGGCACGCAGCCCCACTTGTGCCATGCCTTGAAATCGGCGCCGTACTCGAAAAAAGCCGCGGCCGTCACCGGGTCGCTCTTGGCCGTGTCGTAGGTGACGGGCATGTGCACGTCGAAACGGGCGGTCAGCGATGCGCCGGCCTTGCCGATCAGCCCGGCGAGCAGACGCCCCTCCACGTAGACCGTGCCACTGGTGTCGGCTTCCGGGTGGATGGTCAGCACGCTCTGCACGCCGCCGTCCTGAGCGACGGCGGTGCTGCCCTGGTAGGTGACGCAGGCCGCATAGGCGGTGCTGCCGCCGGCCGCCACCTCGGCCACGAAGGGGATGCCGTATTTCACCTCGGGCAGGTCGAAGGTGACTTTGGGCACGACATCCTCCTTGTGGGGGCCGTAAGTGACGCCGGGGTCGCCCTGCGTCGCGCGGGGTGCAGCGCCGGACGCGGGAACTGCCGCACAGGCGGCAGGCGTGGGCGTGACGTTTGCCGGGCAGTTGTTGAGCGTGCAGCCCTGTCCCTCCTGGTTGAGCGACTGCCCCTTCAGCTCGCCCGTGATCTGGGGGCCTTTGTGGCCGTTGGGTTCGGCCAGATGAGTGATGTCGCTGGCGGGAATCGTGCGGTTGTCCAACTGGCCGGTCTCGTCGGTCTTGGCGGGGTCAGAGTGCAGCAGTTGGCCGTCCACCCCGGCCTGGAGCCAGGGAGTGAACAGCGTCACCTCGTTCGGCCGCCAGGTGAGGGTGCGCCCGCCCTGGGTCTTCACGGCAAACCAGGAGGCTGGCAGCGCGTCCACTTGCAGGCGGTAGTCGTAGTTGACCCACAGGCCGCCCAGCAGTTGCGCCCGCACCTCCACCGCCCGATCCCCCACCGCCAGCAGATGGGCGTTGGGGATGGCGGCGATGCCTTCGTAGAAGGGCGGGCTTTTCTGCTGGGCGCTGCCCTTGAACTGGTTGCAATCCACGCCGGTGTTGAAATAGAAGGCAAAATTGGACTGCCAGACGTTGTCCACATAGAGCTGCGCACCCCCTGCGTCCAGTTTCTGGTATTGGGCCGGCGACAGGCTGACGACCATCAACCCGTCGGCGGCCTTGACCACCTGCACACCCGGCGGCGTGTTCGTGGCCGAATAGTAGCGGACGAAGCGGGGCGGCGTGGTCTGGCCGGGCGGCTCCGGCGCGCCGATGCCCGACATCGCGGCGTTGATCGGCCCCAAGTCCGACTGATCGCCGGAGGAGAGCTTGCCCAGTTTGACGGTGTAGGTGTTGGGCAGGACCTTGCCGGTCAAGTCGCGATAGGTGAGGTCGGCCAGGTGGAAATTGACCCGCAGGCTGAGGTTTTTCACCGTGCCGTCGGCGTCCTTCAGGCCGTAGCCCGCGTCCAGCGCATCCACCATGAGCAGATAAGGGATGACCTCCCCGGCGACAGGCTGGTCGGCAGTTGTAGCGCTCCGTCCGGCCACCGGCGTCGGTTCCGGGAAGATACTGTTGTGTTGGAGCAGCCCCTGCACCGGTGGATTGGCGAGCGCCGCGTTGGGGTTGATGGGATCGACTTCCCAGTAGTTCAGGTTGTGGGCCTTGCCCTTGGCGAAACAGAGCAGGTAAGCCAGGGCGATGCGGGCCTTCTCGTCGGCCGTCAGCTCGGTCACACCCACCACCTGGCCGATCTGGTTGGTGATGCCGGTGGCTGCCTGCTCCGCCAACTGGCCCAGGGAACCGGCGCTGGCGTCGTAACCCGGCCAGACCGCAAAGCTCACCTTGGCCCCAGGGATGAGTTCCTCCGTAGCCGCGTCCACCACCGTGACTTTGAAGGTGGGATAGAGGGGCAGGTTGGCGAGGATTTGCAGGAAGGGTTGCGGCGGGGCCGCGGCGGTGATCAACATCACGCCCACCTGATCGCCGTTCTCCGGCCAGGCCGGGTCGCCGGTGAACAGGCTGGGCACGCGCACTGGCGCGCTGAAGCCGCCGTCCGCGCCGATCTGGGCCGCGCCCCGGCCGATGGGCAGGGTGCGGCCGTCCGCCTTGCGCCAGACCGGGATGATCTGAAATTGACGCAGCGGTCCCTGGGGCGCAGGGCTGATGCGGCCGGTGATGGTGAACTCGCTGCCCGGCGGCAGGTCGGCGGGCGGCAGATGCAGGTCGGCCACCAGATAGGCGGGCGGCGGGGGCGCGGCCTCGGCATGGAAGCTGCCGCTCACTGCGCCGGCGGTTCGCCCCAGGATCAGGTTGCCGGCGCGGATTTCGGCCAGGGCGAGGGGCGCAGCCCCCGCGACGGTCTGGCCGGCGGGAACGACGAAGGCGCCGTCGTAGCTGCCGGCCGCCACCGCCAGCGGCCCGACCACTGCCCGGCCCGCATAGTCCAGGCGCAGGTCGCCGGCCACCAGATTGCGCACGGTGAAGTTGACGGTCGCCCCGGGCGGCCCTGCCTGGGGCGCAAAGGCAAACTCCAGCGCCGGCAGCAGCGTCAGACCGGTCACGGCCAGGTTCGTCCGGCCCTGGCGCGCGGCCAGGATGCACGGGTTGGGCGGATAGTTCGGCGCCACGACGACTGTTCGGAGGCGTCCTCCTGCGTCGGCTTGCGCCGCGCCCAGGTTCGCCTCCGGCTGGCCGGGGCAGGTCAGGATCAGATGCAGGTCGGCCAGGGCGGGGAAGCCGTAGCCGCTCACAGCCGGCTGGCCGCCCGGCGCTACTTGAGGCGGAAAGACGAAGATCGCGGCAGCCGGCGCCGCGGGTGGCGTGGGCGTGCGGGTGTGGCTGGCGGTCGGCGTGGGCGTGGGTATAGCCGTGGGGCTTGCCCTGAGCGTAGCCGAAGGGGTGGCCGTGGGCGTGGCGGTCGCCGGGACGACGGCGCTGAAATGCAGGTCGTCGAGCGACTCCGCCTGGGTCGAACCAACGTAGGCAAGGGAGACGCTGACGACGCTGCGGCTGTCGTCGCGGAAGCCAATGAAGGCGGTGTGGCCGTCGGGCACGGCGGCTACACCGCTCTCGCAGAGCAGGTTGCCGTCCGCGTCGAAGCCTTTCAGTCGGGCCGTCGTTACGCCGCCGCCGTTGCCCAGGAACATGCCCACATTGGTCTGGGCCGCGTCGAAGGTGAAGTTGAGCGCCACCGCAACCGGGTCGTCGCTGGTGTCGCTCAGCGCGGTCATGGGCGCGGAGCGAGGCAGGGGGTGGTCGTAGGCCACCACCCGCGCCGTGCGGCTCTCCGCAAAGGCGACGCCGTGGGTGCGGCGGTAGAATTCGCCGATGCTTGTCCCGGCGGGCAATTCGTCGAAGGTAATGACGGTGGGCGACGAGATCTGGCCGGGGTCGGTCAGCGCGACGCAGGCCGCCGGGTGCAGCAAGGGTGCGTTGCCCAATTCCAGAGAACCCAAGCCGGCGTCCCCCGGCGCTGACGACACCGCTGGCGCGGCCGCCACAGCCAGGCCCATCGCTGCGGCCAGGAACAACATCATCAGGCCAGGCTTTGGAGACATAACGGCCACCTTTCTGCGTACAAGCAGTCGATTCATGTACAACACAAAGCGTTTCAAGTGCGTTTCATCCGGGCGGCATCACCCATGGGATGTATACGTTAACGGCAGATAGAGTTTATGGTCGGAAAGGGCGAATTCAAACGCGCCGATGTCGAAGGCGGGCGCCGCGTCGCCGTCGCCGTCCAGGGGGCGAGGGCTGCCGTCGAAATCGGCGACGGGCACATCCTGTGCACTGCCGCGGTCAATGGCCGGCGAGCCGGCGCGCAGGTGAAGGTCGCGCCCGGCAGGGTCCACCAAGAGCGGGTCGCCGGCTACGAAATCTTCCCCGTAGATCTCCCCCTGGACACCGCGAAAGCCGTCGATCAGATTGTGATCCGCGCGTAGGGAGCCGGGAGGCGCACCGGCTGTCATCAGCAGTTGAAAATGGGTGTTCTGGCTGATGAGATTGTTGCGCACGACCAGATTGCTGATGTCCCGGTTGGCGATGTGGAGGCCGCCGCCCCATTCGGCGTCGCCGTTGCCGGCGAGGGTGTTGTTGAGGACGTAAATGTCGGTCATCGGGTGGGTGGCTGCGAGTTCCGGGCAGCAGTCCGAAATCTTCAGGCCGACCAGATTGCCCGCCAGCAAATTGTTGTAGATCCAAATATTCTCCAGCGCGCCGCCCGCTTCCGCGGCCAGGGCAATGCCGTCGTCGCCGGCGATGTCGTGGACGAAATTGGCGTAGACCCGGATGTTGTGGGTGCGCTTGCTGAAGGCGTCGATGTAGATCCCCACTTTGCCCAGATCGTAGACTGCGTTGTGGTGAATGACGCCGTTGGCCGCGCCGTCTTTGGCGTCGATCCCTTCCTTGCGGTGCGGCGCAACTGGGTTGAAGCCGTGCACCCGGTTGTAGCGCACCGCAAAGCCATCCACGCCGGCGATGGTGATATACTCCTGCTGGCCGCCCCAGCCCGCCAGAACTACTTCGTTGCCTTCCACCAGCACATCGGCGGTGGCGAAGAAGGCAATGCCCGACGAGGCGGTGTTGTAGGTGGCGCACCCTTCGACGGTCAGGTGGCTTCCCCCTTCGGCAAAGATGCCGGCGTAGTCCGAGTTGACCACCCGCAGGCCGCTCACCCGCACGTAGCTCTGGCCGGAGAGGTCGATCACCCCGCCCCAGCCCCACAGGTCAAAACCGTCGCCGTCCACCGTCGCCGTCTCCCCCGGATAGGCGGCCAGGGTGATCAACGCGCCTGCCGCGCCGGAGCGGGTTACCACAACGTGCTCGTGATAGATGCCGGCGCGGATGTAGGCCGTGTCGCCCGGCAGCAGGGAATCCGCGGCGTGTTGGATGGTGCGCCAGGGCTGGGCCAGTGTGCCGGCGTTGGCGTCGTCGCCGTCCGGGGCAACGTAATAGACCTGCGCGCTGACCGCCGGGGTGAAACCGCTGATCGTCACCGTGCTGGTCAGGGGCGAGACGCCTTTGTTGATCACCACCTGGGTCAGCGCGTCGTCGCCCCCGCGCTGCGCCGCACAGACCGCCAGCCGCGCCTGATCGGCGCCGGCGTAGTTGCGGTAGATGCGGAAGGCGAAGGCCCCAGGTTCCCCGGCCGTGGGCGGATCCCAAAGCGTCGCCAGGTCCAGCCCCTCCCGGCCGAAGATGCCCAGCACATCGGCCGGGGCCAGTGCGCCGTTGAGGTGATTCAACTGGCCGCCGGCTGCGCCACCGTGCACCCAGAAGCGCAAGGTGTCGTAGGCGCTCACATCCACCCCGTCGAAACGGCTGAGCTTCAGCCCGCTCCAGCCCTCGGTGTAGGTGACGGCGCTGGAGGCCGCGCCGCTGTGCACCGGCGCGGTGTTGGTGAAGGTGCGCGTCACGCCGCCCCACGACCAG
>JACSRL010000431.1 GCA_014879765.1 Anaerolinea sp.
GGAATTTCGCGAAATTCCGACGGTTATTCTCATTTATCGCTCGATTGTCACCGTTCGCCCGTCGCTGCTGAAGTGAATAGCGCCGGCCAGATCGGTTCGATGCCAGCCGGCCTCGCCCACCACGGCCTGCCAGGCGGCCTCCACCGGCGCGGCCAGTTGGCGGAAGCGGTCATCCTTCTGCACGAAGACCACCGCCTGCTGTGGCTGGGCCGCGTCCAGCAGCGCCTGACTGAAGGCCGCCTGCCGCCCGCCCTGGGGCAGCTTGACCACCGTGGCCGGCTGGATCAGCCCGCGGCTGGCCAGGGCATCCTGCGTCGCCTGGCTGGCGTCGCCCAGCAGTAGAAAGCTGGCGTCGCCCCAACTGAGCCGCAGCACCAGGGAGTTCTCCTCCGGCTTCAGCTCGCCATCTTGGCTCAGCACGGGGTCCGGGCCGGGGTGCAGCACATCCAGCGTAATGCCATGCCCCAGCAGCACGCGGCCGCCGCTCTCGGCCGGCGCTGTCGGGATGCCCTCGGCGCGCAGGGTGCGCAGCCAGCTTTCGTAGGCGGTGGCGGGGTAGGGGAAGGGGGCTTGCAGCACCTGCTGGATCTTGAAACGCTGCGCCAACTCCACCAGCCCGCCGACCCGCTCGTCGCCGGCATGGGTCAACACCACCAGCTCCAGGGTGCGGTCATAGAAGGGGATGTGCCGGCCCAGCTCGCCCAGCAGTTCGGTGGGGCTGTGGCCGCCGTCGATCAGCACCTGCTGGCCGTCGGGGGTGACGATCAGCGCCGCCTCGCCGCGCTCCAGGTCAAGAAAATAGAGGTGCAGCCGCCCATCGGGCTGGCTGCGCAGGCCGAGAATCAGCAGGCTGCCGGCGATCACCAGCAGGCTGGCGGCCAGGGTGGCCAGCCGCGACGAGCGCAGCGCGGCCTTGATGCGCTGCGCGCCCGCGCCCACCAGCGGCAGCGATGGCCGGCTGGAGAGCATCAGCAGGCCCACCAGGGCAAAGTAGCTCCATAGCCCCACCACCCCCAGATGCACCTCCAGCGAGGCGAAGGGCAGCGCGGCCAGCCGTTGCACCACGGCCACGGTCCAGGCAAGCGCCAGCCAGGGGATCAGCGCCAGGCCGCGCGCCGTCGGCCAGAGCACAGCCTCCAGCGCCGGGTGCAGCGCCGCGGGCAGCCCAGCGATCACCGCCAGGCCGCCCCAGATCATCACTGGCGGCTGCACCGGCAGCACCAGCAGGTTGGTCAGCGGGGAGACGATGGAGACGCGGCCGAAATAGTAGGCGATCAGCGGCAGGGTCAGGATCGTGGCGGCCAGGGTGACGATCAGCGCGTCGTTGAGGAAGCCGATCAGTGTGGGCGCGATGCCGGCCGGCAGCCGTTGGCGCAGCGCGGCCTCGAAGCGTTGGCTCATGGGGGTGGCGAAGAGGATCAGGCTGAGGGTGGCCACGAAGCTCAGTTGAAAGCCCACGTCCCACAGGGTCAGGGGGTTGGCCAGGGTCATGGCGAAGCCCGCGACGAAGAGGGAGATGATGGCGGTGCTCTGCCGGCCCAGATAGGCGGCCCAGACCACCAGGATGCCCATCAGGCCGGCGCGCACCACCACCGCGTCCGCGCCCACCAGCAGCACGTAGAGCACGATGCCGGCCACCACCGGCCAGAACGCGGCCTTGGGGCCCAGCAGGCGGCCGAAGAGGGCGGTCATCAGGCCGGCGACGATGGTGATGTTGAAGCCTGAGATCACGATGATGTGGCTGACCCCGGTGCGGTTGAACTGGTCGTAGAGCGCCGGGTCGATGCCGCTCTCCACCCCCAGCAGGATGCCGGTCAGCAGGCCGGCCTCAGGTTCGGGCAGCAGGCGGGCGATGACCGTCTGCGCCTGGGCGCGCAGCGCGTACAGCGCCTGCCAGAAGGGCTGGCCCGCGCCGCTCGCCAGCACGGCCACCTCCGGCTGCTGGATCAGGGTGTGGACGTTGCGCCGGGCCAGGTACTCGCGATAGTCGAAGCCCTCGAAGACAGGCGGGCTTTCCAGGCTGCCGCGCACCGCCACCCGGTCGCCCTGGCGCAGCCCCGGGTAGCGGTCGACGGTGAACAGCGCGCGACCATGCACCGGCAGCGGCGCCTCGTTGGGGTCCAGGCGGATGCTTTCGGCCTCGATGCGCACGCGCAGCCGGGTATCGCGCTCCTCCGGCGGGCGCTGCACCAGGCCAGTCACCGTGGCGCGCACCGGCCGCTGGAGGTCGCCGTTGTAGAAGGCCAGATCGCCCGCGGCCAGGCAGGGGGTGTAGGGGGTGAACTGGAAGCGCAGCGCGCCCAACACCAGCAGCAGCCCCAGGCTGGCTGGCAGCCGGCCGCGCGGCCGGCGCCAGGCCAGCGCCAGGCCGGCCGCTGCCGCGGTCACCGCCACAGCCCAGACCCACCTCGCCGGCGCGGCGCAGCCAAAGACTCCCAGCGACCAGAGCCAGCGGGAAAGCCAGATGCCCAGCGCCCATGCCACCGCCAGATAGACCAGCGTCATGTTGCCCGTCGGAAGGAAGAACGACGAAGGATGAACGATGAAGGATGAA